>CAYXAG010000038.1:0-6609 GCA_964462235.1 uncultured Candidatus Saccharibacteria bacterium | reverse complement strand
GATTCAGAGAAATGCTGGCGATCCCTTCCCGGATTAAAAACTCGGCGAATTCCGGATGGTCCGACGGAGCCTGCCCGCAGATGCCGACATATTTGCCGCGGCTGCGGCATGCCCGGATAGCCATCCGGATCAATTCCTTGACCGACGGGTTATTCTCATCGGCAATGCGGCTGATAAGATGCGAGTCCCGATCCATGCCGAGCGTCAACTGCGTAAGGTCGTTTGACCCGATGGACATGCCGTCAAAGATATCCAAAAATGCGTCGGCCTGCAGCACATTGGAGGGTATTTCGCACATCATGTAAATTTTCAGCGCCCGATCACGGCTGCGGTCAAGACCATTGCGCGCCATGGCCTCAATCACCACGCGGCCCTCTTCCGGCGTCCGGCAAAACGGAATCATGGGGACGACATTGGCAAGCCCAATCTCATCGCGCACTTTTTTGATCGCGCGGCACTCCAGAGCGAATGCTTGCGCAAACGCAGGATCATAGTAGCGCGATGCCCCGCGCCAGCCGATCATGGGATTTTCTTCCTGCGGCTCGTAGAGCTCCCCGCCGACGAGCGTGCGGTACTCGTTGCTTTTGAAATCCGAGAAGCGAATGATCGCCTGATGCGGCCAGAAGACCGAGGCGATCTTGGCAATACCCTCGGCCATCCTGTCCACATAATAGCGCCTCTTGTCCGGAGCGCTTTGCGTCATGGCATCTATTTTTCTGCACAGTGGCGCGTGCTTTTTCCGGCGCTTAAGCTTTCCAAAATCAACCAGTGCGCGCGGATGGATGCCGATGGCGGAACTGATGATGAATTCCAGACGCCCGAGGCCCACGCCCTCGGCCGGAAGATGATGATGCCTAAACGCCTCATCTGCCGAGCCGATATTGACCATGAGGGCCGCGGGCGGCCGGACCGTCTCATCGGCGCGGGATTCGCGCGTTGTAAACGGCAGGATGCCCCGATACACGATGCCGTCGCTTCCCGATGAACAGTCAACCGTAACCGCCTCGCCGGTTTTCAAAACCCGCGTCGCTCTCCTGGCGCCCACGATACAGGGAATCCCCAACTCGCGGGAAATAATGGCCGCGTGGCTTGTGCGGCCGCCCTGATCGGTCACAGTCGCCGAAGCGGACTTCATGATCGGCTCCCAGTCAGGATCCGTCATCGCGGCAACCAGCACCGACCCCTTGCGGAATGTTTCCATCAGGCGGGAGCTTTGCAGCACCTGCACGCGCCCGGTTCCTATTTTTCTTCCCACCGCGCTGCCCTTGAGCGCAATGCGGCCGGTACGCGCGAGACGATACTCGCGGTGGACCGCGTGCTTGACGTCCGGATGCGCAGTTTCCGGACGCGCCTGCACAATGAAAAGCTCACCGGTGAGGCCGTCTTGCGCCCACTCCACATCCATGGCCGTATTTCGGCCGTAACACTTTGAAAAATATTCTTCAATGGCCCTGCCCCATGAAGCAAGGGTCAAGACATCCTTATCCGCAAGACACAGTCTGGCCCGATCCTGGAGCGGGGTTGCGACCTCACTCACCCGGCCCCCGCGAAAAACCGTTTTTCTTTTTTTGCCGCCGATGGCGCGCGCCAGAATCGGTTGCACGCCCTTTGTCTCCAAAAGCGGCTTGAAGACGATGTATTCGTCCGGTATGATGCGGCCCTGTACGATAGTTTCCCCAAGACCGTATGAGGCCTGCACGACCGCGACATTACGGAATCCGGTTTCCGGATCCAGCGTAAAAAGCGTTCCGCTCACTCCCCTGTCCGAGCGCACCATGCGCTGGATCCCGACGCTCATCGCGACCGCGCCGTGAGCAAATCCTTTTTCTCTGCGATACGAAATGGCGCGATCCGTAAAAAGAGAGGCAAAACAATTTTTCACGGCGCGGATCAGGGGGAGCTCGCCCGAGACATACAAAAAACTCTCCTGCTGCCCGGCAAACGAGGCGTCCGGCAGATCCTCGGCGGTTGCCGAGGATCGCACCGCGACATACGGATCTTTTTCCTTTCCTGCCGTAAGAGCGCGGTAGGCTGCATGGATTTCTTTTTCTATGGCGTCGGGCAGGGAGGATCGCGCAATCATGCGCCGGATGCGCGCCCCGTGCTCCTCCAAGCTCCGGATGTCGCGCGCTTTGATACCGGCCAGCTCATGCTCAATCTTTGGCCAGATGCCGGCCCCGGACAAAAAATCCCGCCAGGCGTACGCGGTCAAGGCAAAGCCACCCGGCACGCGAATGCCGCGAGGGCCGAGCCCGCGCATCAGTTCCCCCAAAGCCGCATTTTTCCCGCCGACCCGCGCGATATCATTGATCCGGACGCGATCCAGCGCTATCACATAACGGTCAGACATATGACATCATAGAGAACCGCACATTATTATGGTCTCCAAACGTTGTTATAAATCTTATGGCATCATAGAGAACCGCAGCCGGCGAAACGCTGTTTCTTGTCTTGCTGATCAGCGCACCACGACGGTTCCTTCCTCGCTGGGGTTTAAATGATTGTGATAGCCCCATGTCCCCACTTTATCAAACGTAAACGGCCACGACTCGCCCGGCCAGATCACTCGGCACGAATCAAACGTGCTCCCGATACACCCGCCGGTAGTCGGATAACCCGTATGAATGGGATGAGGATTGGAAGAGACGCGCATGGAATCTGAAGCTGCGTTTTTAAATACGACCTTCGCCCCATGCGTTATGGCGATCGTTGCCGGAGAAAATCCCGCATCAGTATAGGTCACGGTGTACTCTTCACCGGTTTTTTGCAACTGCCGGACAGACTCGGGCGCGCCAGACCGATTTTGATACCCGGGATAATACGACGACGGCGCTCGCCCATACCCGCCTTGGCCAGCCACGAAGAAATAATAGATCGCGCCGTATACGATCACCGCCACCACGGCATACAGCAATATCCATTGCCACAAGGGCCTTTTTCCATAGCTCATAGAGAAAAAATTTAATGAAATAATTTTGGGTCAGTCGGACTATTAAAACATACTATCACAAGCCATCGGATCGCGCCAAAAAGCGAAAACGACCCTTGAGCCGGAATGCTTGCCAGAAAGATTGACTCACGGCACAGATAAGAGTATAAAAAATTGCAGCAGTTCTTTTTTCCAGAATGCCATACCCGTCACAAACAATACCCCGAGCGAGGAGCGACATCATGTCCCGATCCATGCAGTCCTCATGGCTTGACCAATCCGAGCAGCGAGACATAATCCAACGATTGTTGGAATACGAACTCATCAAGTTCTCAAACGAAAGGAATCTCCCATTAGCCAGCGGCGGCAGCACCGATGTCTACATCAATCTGCGCGATGCCCGCAACCATCCGCAAGCGATCACGATGCTTGCTCGGGCATTTGAAAACCCTTTGCGACGCCTGAATCCCGATCGCTTCATAGAAATACCTGATGCCGTGAGTTGCTTTGCCGGACCCCTTTCTGTCGCCACGCAAATCAGCTACATCACCATCCGCCAGCGACCCAAAGAGGGACGTGTCGCCAGGGCCACCTCCATCGGCTCGGCTCCGTTCGGAAGCAGAGCGGCAATTTTGGATGACGTCATCACGGACGGAGCATCCAAGATCATGCCGTTCCGGGAAGCACGGACCATGGGGCTTGACGTGAGGCATCTGGTCGTCCTCGTGGACCGACAGCAGGGATGGAAGGAGAAATTTGCCGAGCGGCGCATTGATCTTGCTGTGTGGCCGGGCATGACGCTCCACGACATGCGCCGGATTCTGATTTCAGAATGTGGCCTGATGCGCCGCTGCGACCCCCAAACCGAAGCGGACAACTGCATCATCGTGGCTCTGGACGGCAAGAACTGGGAGGAGACGCTTGCGATCATTGATCCGCTTCGTCCGTCCGGATGCATTCTCAAGGTGAACGACCTCCTGTTTGACCGCGGAATCGCCCACACTATCCCCGACCTTTGCGTGTACGGACGCGTCATGGCGGATCTGAAATGCCACGACATTCCCAACACCGTCCACCATACGTGCCTCCGGCTCCGCCAAAATCCGCCGTGGGCAGTTACGGTGCATGCCTCCGGCGGAGGAGAGATGATTCGCGCCGCGATCAGCGCGCTGGAAGGCACCACGACCAAGGTGCTTGCCGTCACTCTCCTGACATCCATTGACCCGGCAACGAGCGAAGAAATTTATCATCGCCGTCCCCTTGAACAAGTGCGGATCCTTGCAAAGATCGCCAGCGACGCCTCGGCGCACGGCTTTGTCTGCTCGCCGGAGGAGGCGAGGGATCTCAAACATGCCTACCCGGATAAAATGATCGTCACTCCGGGCATCCGTTCCGAAAAAATGCCCAGGGACGATCAGGCCAGAATTGCCACGCCCCGCGGCGCCAAAGACAACGGCGCCGACTATCTGGTCATGGGGCGTCAAATTCTCGGAGCCCAAGACCCCGTAGACGAAGTCAGACGCGTCATCACGGAAGAAATCATGGCCGCATAGCTCTTTGGCCAAACATCAAAGATATCAACCCCGCCGCACAAGCCGCCGGGGTTTTTTATATCTATAGGAGCCACTCTATCCTACTGACGGCTATAGAGGCCAACAAGTTCCCTTTTGTCAAGAATATGCCCTTTTATTGCTTTTTCCAGCGTTGCTCTGTCCGCGTGAGGCGAGAGGTCAAGGATGGCATCCAAAGCGTACAATTTGAAAAAATAGCGATGCGTGCCGGACGGCGGGCACGGCCCGCCGTAGCCGGGCTTGCCGAAACTTGTCAGCCCTTCGGAAGCTCCCGCGGGCACGTTGTGCTCGGCGATAAACGCTGTTTTCGGGTCAATATTCCAGACCGTCCAATGCGCCCACGTGCCCCCAGGGGCGTCGGGATCATCCATAATCAAGGCCAGACTTTTTGTCCCGCGAGGAATATTTTTCACCTCTAATGGAGGATGTACATTATCTCCATCGCACGTATAGGCGCGAGGAATAAAAGTGTTATGCTGAAACGAAGAGCTTGCAATAATCATATTTCCTTTTATTTTTGCAGGCTTGGACCCCACATAAATTTCTTGCCCCGACCTTTGAAAAAGCGCGGCATAACCGATCCCCAGCGTCAAAGCCGCGATCAGGAAAAACAAGAAAAATCGTATGTTCATACCACTATGATACCACGTACCCGCGATGGAGCTCCACGGGCAAACCCGTGATCCTGTGGCGCGTGGATAGAAAGGAACTCCCGAATGACGCTCCGCGCAGCAGAGCTGCGCGGAGCGTCATTGATTTTGTTTGCTATCGGTGGCATAAATTTGCTAATTTCTTTTGTGTATCTTTATGAGTTGAATTGGCGGCAAAAAATTTTTGGCCTCCCGCGAGGGCGCGGCGGAAGGAGGGTTCAAGGGGGGGAATTCCGCCGCGCCCGAGCATTACGCCGGAGCGAAGCGGAGACGGTCAGTTCCGTTCAAAAAAGGTTCGGACTTTGTCATATAATTGCAGGCATCCTGAATGGCAACATGCAGAGCAAAGAAATTGTAATCAGAAGGAATAAGAAGCGTACGCCAAATCGTCGGGCGTGATCCCACGAGAGTAATTTTGATCTGTAAGACGCCGGTGGATTTCATACTATACCATCACTAATAATACCGTAATTCCACTTTTATACATCAATCAATCCCACACTGATTTCCAGTGCGGTATCAATTGCCTTCATGGTTGCAGGAGATATGATACCAAGACGCTTGATCAGGCGCTGTCGGTCCATGGTGCGGATTTGATTCAAGAGAACAAGAGAATCTACAGTCAACCCCGCCTCGTCTTTTTGAATAAAGACATCAGTCGGGTGAGGATGCCGCTCTGTGCCGGAGGTAATGGCCGCAACAATAGTAACCGGGCTGTAACGGTTCGCAGTGTCATTCTGAATTACTACGGCGGGTCTCGTTTTCTTGATTTCCGATCCTACGGTGGGATCAAATGAGACCAGATAGATCTCTCTCCGCTTTATCTCTTGTTTTTTCGCCACGCTTCTTCGTCAAGAGAAAACCACTCTCCGGCAAGCGCGAGATCCCGGGCGGCATTGCGTATTGCTCCTTGTTTCAAACGTTTGCGCAGGTTATCTTTAGCTGTTTTCTTGATGTATTCCAAGACCGCCGTATCAATGACGCGGCTGCATTCTCCTTTCTCAACCACACGGTCAATAAGCTTGAGGGTATGGCTCGGCAAAGTTACATTGACGCGTTCGTATGCTCTTTCTATGGCTTTTGTTGGCATGATGCCAGTATACACACTATGAATGTGTAACGCTCCGCGCAGCAGAGCTGCGCGGAGCGTCATTTATTGACCTTTATAATTTCTCCCAACCGATAACGGGATGAAGCTCCCACCAGTTATGCGGCTCATCAAATCTTGTGATACCCCATATTTTTATGTGGTCTCCTTCTTTTGGTAGGGGTAAATCTTTTATCTCTGGTATAGCTTCGGTAACAAGAACTGGCAGTGGCAGGTATTGCGGGCGGATAATGATGTGATAATCGCCGTCTGGCTCGTGAGTAACCTTATCTACGATACCCTCAACCGCAACTTTTGTTTTTGTGCTTCCGTTCGCAATAAAATCAACCAGCCCGACATCGTGATAAAGCA
>CAYXAG010000037.1:0-6642 GCA_964462235.1 uncultured Candidatus Saccharibacteria bacterium | reverse complement strand
CGAGGCCGAAGAGGCGGAAAAGCATGAAGAAGAACAGGAGATTCATCCGGCTCCGGCACCGGACGATGCGCAAGGGGTTTTGGACAGCATGCGTACTATTTTGAAAGAAGCACTGGAGAAAAAGCCGGAAGAGAGCCAGGCCGCGGGTGTTGCGGAAGGCGCGCAAAAACAATCGCCCCCGGCAGCAGAGAATGCCGAGGCGCTGATGGCAATCCGCCAGGCGGTAAAAAAATTCGCCTATAAAAAGCCGCCTCTTGAACTTCTGCAAGGCGATCGGGGCACTCCGTCCTCCGGCGACATCCGCGCAAACGCCAACATCATCAAGCGCACGCTGGAAAACTTCGGCATTATGGTGGAGATGGGCGAGGTTGCCATCGGCCCTACGGTTACGCAATACGCGCTTCGTCCGGCAGAGGGTGTGAAGCTTTCAAAAATAGTGGCGCTGCACAGCAATCTTTCCCTGGCGCTTGCGGCCCACCCCATCCGGATTGAGGCGCCGATCCCGGGAAAATCCCTCGTGGGGATTGAAGTCCCCAATCGCTCCATCGCGCTCGTGGGGCTTCGCTCGCTCATCTCCCAGAAGCCGTTTCAGGAGCCCGGCTCGCCTCTTCTTCTGGGACTGGGGCGCGACGTGGCAGGCGCTCCGGTATTTGCCGATCTTGCGCGCATGCCGCATCTTCTGATCAGCGGGTCTACCGGATCAGGCAAATCGGTTGCCGCGCACGCGATTATCGCCTCGCTTCTCTACCGCAACGGGCCGGATATGCTCCGGTTCATCTTAGTAGACCCCAAGCGCGTGGAGCTTTCTATGTATAACGACATTCCGCATCTGTTGACGCCGGTTATCACCGATCCCAAAAAAACGATTCAGGCGCTTCGCTGGGCAACCAAAGAAATGGATAGGAGGTATGACGCTCTCTCGCGTCGTCAGGCCCGCGACATTGTCAGCTTCAACGCCGCCGCGGCAAAATCCAAAGACGAGGAGTTGCTCCCCTACATTGTCGTTATCATTGACGAGCTTGCCGACCTCATGGCTGTTTTCCCGCGCGAAGTGGAAACATCTATCATACGTCTGGCCCAGATGGCGCGCGCTGTCGGCATTCACCTCATTGTGGCGACCCAGCGGCCGAGCGTGGAAGTCATCACCGGTCTTATCAAGGCAAATATCACCTCGCGCATGGCTTTTCAGATGGCTTCCCAGATTGACTCGCGCACGATTTTGGACAGCGCCGGAGCCGAGAAACTTTTGGGCAACGGCGACATGCTATTTCTTGCCGGAGACACGGCGCGCCCGCGCCGCATCCAGGGCGCTTTTGTGTCCGAGCCGGAAGTGAAGCGTCTGGTTGAATATCTGCGCGAGGAGAGCGACGTGCCCGAATACGACGAGGAAATTTTTGCGACCAAAATGGAGGACACCGATACCGGAATTGAAGTCGGAGGCGAAGGCGATGACCCTTTGTATGAGGAAGCCAAAGAGGCGGTGCGGCTGGCGGGCAAGGCGTCTGCGTCGTATCTTCAACGCCGGCTTCGGGTGGGCTATGCCAGAGCCGCACGCTTGCTGGATCTGATGGAAGCGCATGGCATCATCGGGCCGGGCGACGGAGCCAAATCGCGAGAAATTCTGGCCGTGTCCGAAGAAGCTGTTGATTCCGACGAGGGTTTTGAGTCATGACAGAAGCTCCCGACCAAAACAAGAAGTTCGGTGCCTCGTTGCGGGCGCTCTTGGCGGATGCGGGTCTTGCGCCGGAATTGCTTGCCCGCGAGATTCGCATATCTCCGAAATACATTGATGCGCTGCTGGCGGATGATTTTTCGGTCTTTGGCGCCAAAGTATACGCGCAGGGAGTCTTGAAAAAAATCCTTTTGGCAGTTAGAGTGGAGGATCATTCCTCGTGGATGGAGGCACTGCATCGCTCATGGGGTCCGTCTTTGACTTTGGCGCGTGCGCGTCCGGGTGGGAGCGCCATCATCCGGCCGATGACGTATGTGACGCCCGCCAGAACCGCGTTGGGCATAGGAGGTGTTGCTCTGGCGGGGTTTCTTTTTTTGGTTGGGGCGCGGCTGGTTGACTTTACTTCTTCACCCCCGCTTCTCCTGGAGGAGCCGTCCGACGGCGCGGTGGTTCGCCAGCCGGGCATCGTCGTGCGGGGCCGGACAGAAAAAGAAAGCAAATTGACAATCAACGGCCGCGAGCTTACCATTGATGCCAGCGGCGGGTTTGGCGAGCGTCTGGAGTTGCAGCCGGGCCTGAACCGCCTTGAATTTTTGGCAGAAAATCGTTTTGGAAAAACTTCGCGGATTATCCGCTATGTCGCCGCGGAGTGATTAAAAATTTTGCCTAGAACTCATTTCAATAATCTCTTTCGTTACGAAAATCTTGAATTTCGAGCGAAAACCATGAAGGTTGAGGAGGGCTACTGGATAGTAACCCGACGAGACCTGAATGGTTTGCAGCCGAAATTCAAGATTTGCAGTAGAATACGGATTATTGAAATGAGTTCTACTCTTATGGCAGCCGACAAACTAGACAAATCAAAATTGCTTGAATCCACGGTAAAGGAGATTCAGGAGAAGTACGGCGAGGGGGCGATCATGAAGCTGGGAGAGGCCCGCAAGGTGGACGTGGACGTTATCCCGACCGGGTCATTCTCTTTGGACGCGGCTCTTGGCGTGGGGGGGCTGCCGCGGGGGCGCATCATTGAGGTATTCGGGCCGGAGTCCTCGGGCAAAACCACGCTCGCACTCCACGTGGTGCGCGAGGCGCAAAAGCGCGGCGGCATGGCCGCATTTATAGACGCGGAGCATGCGCTGGACCCGGAATACGCCAAGCGTATCGGGGTGAAAATTGACGATCTCCTCATTTCCCAGCCGGATACCGGGGAGCAGGCCCTGGAGATCGTGGAATCTCTCGTGCGTTCCAATGCCGTGGACGTGATCGTCATTGATTCGGTGGCAGCCCTCACACCGCGCGCCGAGATTGAGGGCGACATGGGCCAGCAACACGTGGGTCTGCAGGCGCGGCTGATGTCGCATGCGCTTCGCAAACTCACTGCCATCACGGCAAAGTCAAAAACCATCATCATTTTCATCAATCAAATTCGCATGCAGATCGGCATGATGTACGGGAATCCGGAGACGACGCCCGGCGGCAAAGCGCTGAAGTTTTACTGTTCCGTGCGCATAGATATACGGCGTAGCGCACAAATCAAGAAAGGGGAGGAGATCATCGGCAGCCGCACAAAGGTCAAGATCGTAAAAAATAAAGTTGCGCCGCCTTTCAAGATCGCGGAGTTTGATATTTTTTACGGGGAAGGGATTTCGTACGAGGCCGAGGTGCTCAACGCCGCGCTCAAATACGAGATCGTAAAAAAAGCCGGCGCGTCGTTTTCCTATGACGCGATAAAACTCGGCGTCGGGTTTGACGCGGCGAAAAGTCATCTGAAAGAAAATCCCAAACTGCGGGATGAAATCATGAAGAAGGTGAAGGAGAAAATGAAAGAGTAGTTTGCTCGTTCCTCCGCGCTCCGCTCACGGGTTGCGGCATGGACAAATGTTCCTCGCGCGTTCGGGGGGAGCCCTCCGTGTTCCGCGCGCTGATGCGCGCGGCCTCGGTTTCCCTCCCTCCGCGCTTCGGGCATTTGTGCGCCATGCCTCCACAGTTCGCGAGCGCGCGGGGGAACTCACTCGATAATTTATACAAAGAGCGTTGCGTTACCGATTCACGTACGGTACCAGGGCCAGGTATCGCGCGCGTTTGACGGAGCGGGCGAAACTGCGCTGGTGGCCCGCGCACAGGCCGGATTTCCGGCGCGGGTAGATTTTTGCCTGCGAGCTCATGAATTGCCTCAAGAGTTCCGAATTTTTATAATCAATCACCCCGCGGTTGGTGGTGCAAAAAAAACATTGTTTGGGTGCTTCTTTTTGCTGCTGTTGGTGCATAATACTTAAAAAGGAATATCTTTGATATCAATTTCTTCTCCGTCTTGCGAGAGCTCAATCGTGGGCAGGGGGCCCGGAGATGTTCCACCTCCGGTCGGGGGCGCGTCCTCATCCGATCCCGCGCTTTGCCTCAAGCCGCCTTCTCCGCTGCCCGGCCCGGCGGGACGCGGCCCCAATTGGATGCGCTCGGCAATCACCTCCGTGCGCCAGTGCTTGGTCCCCTGCGTATCTTGCCACGAGCGCGTCTGCAGATGTCCCTCCACGAGAATGGAATTTCCTTTGTGAAGATACTGTTTGATGATTTCGGCGTTCCGGCCCCAGGCCACGACATTATGGAATTCTGCCTGTTTTTGGCGCGTGCCGGCCCCGTCGGTATAAAAGCGATTGGTCGCAACGCCAAATGAACAGACGCTCTGCCCGGTCGGGGTCTGGCGCAATTCGGGATCGCGCGTAAGATTTCCGAGGATGAATGCCTTGTTGAGGTTCATGCCAAATTTATTTCCACATTTGCTTCGGTTGATGCCTCGGCAATTTGGATACAGCCCTTATTTTCCGAGGATTTCCTCCAGTTTTTTATCAAGCGCCTCCAGATCCAGTTTTTCTTCTGTCGGCGTCTCTCGCCCCATGGCCTGGGGTGGGGTCGCCTTCTGGGCGGTGACAGCGCGCCGGGCGACGACCGGCCGAACATACGGCACGCGGGTCTCTATTTCTTCTTCCACCAGGGAGTATCGCAGGAGGGCAGACTCTTCTTTTATTTTTCTTTCAAGCTCGGCGACGGATTCCGGCGCCAGCGTGAAGGTAATCCATCCGAAGTAGCCGGACGTTTCTTTGCGGATGGGATAGGCGAGCCGCCGTTTTTTTGGCGTCTCCATGTGCTTGACCAGGCCTCTGGCCTGTTCAATCGCGCCAGTAAGTTTGGCCGCCGCACGCAGAGCTGCATCCTCGGCAAGAGCCGGAGAAAGAAGATAAGCGAGCTCATAGTTTTTCTGCTCGGAATCCATAGGAAAAACGTATCAAAAACAAGTGATTCTTGCAATGTTGACTTTTTTAGCGCATAGGTGCATAATATGAAAATGTTCGGACGGCATTTCTCTGTAAAGGAGCAGAGTATGAAGAACCTTAAAATGTTGATGGACGAGTTGACTTCGGACTGGAGGTTGCTCTTTTATGATCTAAGGACTTCCGAGGATCAAGCCAGAACGCTTTCTGACTTGAGAAGGAAGTGGGAGTTGCGGGCGGTCGGCGATCCGTTGGTTCGGTTTGATGTGGATGAGGCGACCGAACTGTCGGACGAAGAGTACGACGCGCTCATCCAAGAGTTCCGCCAGCTGGAGGCCGATATCAGAGCCAGCTTCCCGTAAGCGTATGTAGCATTATATTTTTTCTTATCACGGATCGCAAGATCCGTTTTTTTCTTTTTCAGATTTTAAATTCAATCACATCCCCGTCCTGTACGATGTATTCTTTGCCTTCGGTGCGCAGCCATCCCAGCTCTCGCGCGCGCTCGTATGACCCGGCTTCCAGCAGTTTGTCGCAGCCAATGACCTGGGCGCGGATGAATTTTTCTTCAAAGTCCGAATGGATCGCGCGGCCCGCGCGGGGGGCGGACGAGCCCTTGGGGATGGTCCAGGCCCGCGTCTCATCTTCTCCGGTCGTGAAAAAAGTGATGAGGTCAAGGGCCGCATAGCCGGTTCTGATCAGCTGGTCCAGGCCGCTTTCCGCGATGCCGAGTGCTCCCAGATATTCGGCTTTTTCCGCGTCTTGCAACTCGGAGAGTTCGGATTCGGTCTTCGCGCACACGGGGATCCAGGGAGAGCCGTCGATTTTTGCTTGCAAGGCGTGCTCCGGCTGCCAGTGATTTTGGAGCTGCGTTTCGGAAACGTTGCAGATATAGATGATCGTCTTTGCAGTGAGCAAATCGCGGCTTGCATTTTTGAAGCCGCCTTTCAGAAGGCGGCCAGATGAAAGATGCGCCTGGATCGCCTTCAGATCCGCCTGCTCCTCTTCGGCTCCTTTCTTGCGGGCGCGGATATCGTGCTGGAGCGTCTCCATCCGTTTGGTGACACTTTCCAAATCTTTCAGTATCAATTCGTATTCCAGGATTTCAATGTCGGATACCGGATCAAGAGGCCCTGCGACGTGCGTAATTTCGGGGTCTTCAAAAACCCGTACGACCTCGGCGATCGCGTCCACGTCCCGGATATGCGATAAAAATTTGTTGCCGAGTCCCTCTCCCTGGGCAGCGCCCTTGACCAGTCCGGCTATGTCCACGAATTCCACGATTGCCGGAATGATTTTGCGCGAACGAGAAAGATCGGCCAGCGCTGTCAGCCGCGCATCCGGCACCTCCACCACGCCAACATTGGGTTCAATGGTGCAGAAGGGGTAATTGGAGGTGTCAACTTTTTTGCGCGTGAGCGCGGAAAAAAGCGTTGATTTGCCGACATTGGGCAGGCCGACGATCCCGATTTTAAGCATGGATTTTGGCTGGCTTTAAGGCACCCCTTCTGGAGAGAAAGTTTTCCACAAGCGACAAAAGTATTTTTTAGTATAGTATGAAGGAGTTAGCGTTAAATGGTGCTATCACTATGACATCGCAAGCTTCACATACGCAAATGTCCGCAGAAGATATCATGAATATGCTTCTGCGTCAAGCAGTCGCGGATCAGGCATCCGATATTCATATTGAGCCTTTGGAGCGGG
>CAYXAG010000036.1:5858-6680 GCA_964462235.1 uncultured Candidatus Saccharibacteria bacterium | reverse complement strand
GGCTATGATTCTGTGGGTATTGCCGTGGTTTCCGGCGGCCGCGATGCGCCAGTCAGGGTCAAGAAAGAAGTAGGGCCCATCTCGCGTCTTTGCGAGGCGCTCTCCGAGCGCCCCGCGCCGGCGCTCGGAGGAGACGACCCATGGGAAGGCACGCTTGGCATCGGGCATACGCGCTGGGCCACGCACGGAGGAGTGAGCATTGAAAATGCCCATCCCCATACGGATTGCGCCGGCAGATTTTTCGTCGTGCATAACGGCATTATTGAAAACCACCGCGAGCTCAAAGACCTTTTGGCGAAGAGTGGTCATGTGTTTCGGTCCCAAACCGATACGGAAGTTTTGCCGCATTTGATAGAGGATCAGATGCGTCATACGCCGGAGATGCCATTTGAAGATGCCGTGTGCGAGGCGTTAATACGGGTGCGTGGCACCTACGGCATCGCAGCGGTGGACGCAAAAAATCCCGGTGTGCTGGTTGCGGCGCGCAACTTCAGCCCGCTCCTTCTTGGCATTGGCGATGGCGAATACTTAGTGGCGTCTGACGCGGCAGCCGTGCTTCAGGCAACGACCAGTGTCGTATATCTTGATGACGGGGAGCTGGCGGTCCTGACGCGCGGGGGATACCGCGTACTCACGCTTGATCACGCACTGCGCCAGAAGCATCCCCAAAAAATTGAGTGGTCGCTCGGAGAAATAGAACGCGGAGGGTATGCGCATTTCATGGCAAAAGAAATCCATGAAGGCCCGGAAGCCATAGAGAATTCCATCCGCGGACGTCTGATGCCCGAGGAGGGCGCGGTAAAGCTCGGCGGGCTTAGGGAG
>CAYXAG010000036.1:0-5848 GCA_964462235.1 uncultured Candidatus Saccharibacteria bacterium | reverse complement strand
TGGCGCAGTTGCGTGCGGCAAAGCGCATCCTGATTGTCGGGTGCGGCACGGCGTATTTTGCCGGACGCATCGGCGAGTACATGATTGAAGAATATGCCGGCATTCCGGTTGAGGTGGAAATCGGATCCGAGTTTCGCTACCGCAAGCCAGTGTTTCGCACAGGCGACATCGTGCTTGTTTTGTCGCAGTCGGGTGAGACCGCCGATACGCTTGCCGCGGTGCATGAGGCCAAAGAAAAAGGAGTGCCTGCATTCGGCATTGTCAATGTCGTGGGTTCGTCCATCGCGCGCCAGACAGATGCCGGAGTATATCAGCATATCGGTCCCGAGATAGGAGTCGCTTCCACCAAGGCGTTTGTATCGCAGGCGGCGATTCTCGCCATGCTCGCAATTCTGCTTGGCCGACAGAGAGAAATGTCCGTGGTTACGGGCGAGCGCATAGGTCGCGAGCTTTTACGGATTCCCGACAAAATGCGTATGGTTTTTGCCCAGGAACATGTCGTTGAGAAAATCGCAGAAAAATACCGCGACGCCGAGCATTTCTTTTTTCTCGGCAGAAAATACAATCTGCCGGTGGCCTACGAGGGCGCGCTCAAGCTCAAGGAGATTTCCTATGTGCATGCCGAGGGGTACGGCGCGGGAGAGTTGAAGCACGGGCCGATTGCGATGATTGATGAGCGCATGCCGTCGGTCTGCATCGTCCCCCAAGACTCGGTCTATGAGAAGATGCTTTCCAATATGGAGGAGATCCGTGCGCGCAAGGGTCCGGTGATTGCGATTGCGACCGAAGGAGACAAGCGCATCTGCAGCATAACTGAAGACGTCGTATACATCCCCAAGACGCTTGAGATGCTGACCCCGATTCTCTCCGTCATCCCCCTGCAGATCTTGGCGTACCAGTTAGCGGTTCTTCGCGGCTGCGACGTGGACAAGCCGCGCAATTTGGCCAAGTCAGTAACGGTGGAATAGGTATGCACAAGAATGGAAAACAAAAAAAGATTACGGTCATCGGCGGCGGAACCGGCACGTCCGTCCTCCTTTCCGGCCTGAAAAAGTATCCGGTGTCTCTCTCGGCCGTTACCACGAGCGTAGATGAGGGCGGGTCTTCCGGAATCTTGAGAAAGGAATTCGGCATGGTCCCTCCCGGAGATATCCGCCAGTGTATGGTAGCTCTTGCCGGAGATGATTTTGCCTATCTTAATCAACGGTTTGCGAAAGGATTTATGCGTGGCCACACTCTGGGAAATCTGCTGATAGCCCTTTTCTATGAACAAAAAGGCGATATCCAGGATGCTCTAGATGCGATCGCCGCACTTCTGGGCGCCAATGGATGTGTGGCACCCATGACGCTCAAGCCGGTCAGTTTGGGAGCGCGGCTGCGCGACGGCCGGACGATGCGGGGAGAACATGCCATCACTATTTCCCGCGCGATCGCGCGCTCGCTTAAAAAACTCGTCCTGTTTCCCGCGAGGCCCAAAGTAAATCCCCGGGCATTGGCGGCCATCAGGGAAGCGGATATTATTGTCGTGGGGCCGGGGAATCTGTACGCAAGCTTGCTTCCGAATTTTCTTGTGCCGGAGATCCGCGAGGCATTTGTCGTATCAGGCGCGAAAAAAGTATATGTCACAAATCTTTTTACCCAGCCGGGACACACGGACGGATTTTCCGTAGAAGATTTCCTCCGCGTGTTGGGAAGATATATCGGCAGGGATCCATTCACGCACGTCATCTACAACACCGCGCCGATTTCCGGGGCTCTCTTGGCCGTTCATAAAAATAAGATCATCGGCGCTCCGGTCGCGGTGCCGAGAGAATCGGCGCATGACAACAGGTTCATCGGCCGCGCGGTAGCATGCGCGCGGGTAAAAGCGTGCGGAGGGTTTGATCCGCTCGCCGCAGTCCGCAACCCATTTTTGCACGACGCCGATGCGCTGGCGGCGGCTGTCATGGAAGTATGATCATCACGGATTTTGACGGGGTGTTGTTCAACGATTACCGCTTCAAGCGCGATTATAAGGGCCTGCTTACGCGGCTGGGCATTTCCTCGCGTATGCATCAGCAGGCGTATCAGGAGGCAAAAACCAAACATGCAAGTTGCACCTATCGGCATGACACGCATCTTGCCATTATGAAGCAAAAAATGCCGTCAATTGATACGCGCGCCGCACAAAAAGAAATCAATCGGCTCGTGGCACGCTCCGCAGAATATCTCTATCGCGATGCCAGGCCGTTTCTTTCGTATTGGAGAAAAAAAGGAGAGAGTATCGCTTTAGTAAGCAGCGGATTTTCATTCCAGAAAAAAAAGGTGCGCGCAAGCGGGCTCCTGTGGTTTTTCCGGCGGGCCATTGTCACGGGCACGGCATTAAAAGTGGAACCCGTGCAGAGTATCGTGCGCAAGTTTCCCCGCGAGTTTTTTGTTTTCATGGACGATCGAAGAGCCGTGACGGACGCCATAAAAAAACTTTTTCCTTTTTTCTGCGTCATCCAGGTCATCCGGAGAAAGGAGCAGGAAAGAAGCGTGCGAGCTGACGCAATAGTGAAAAACCTTGCAGAGGCGCGCACATTTTGCGCCAAAGCGTTTCTCTCCTGTGGCCTCCAAAAAGAAAAATCTACTCTGGATGAGAGTAGGCGCTAAGATTTGATTGAAAGAGACGTTGTCTGTCATGGAGAGCCGACAACTCCCAACGTAACCAGGAGAGTGAGGGGGCGAGCAGGAGCGCTTAAGCTCCTGTGGAGCACGGAGAGGGTTTCCACTTCTTCGGTGGTGAGTTCAAGACCGCGGATGGCCGCAACGATCGCGTCCGTAGATTCGTCGGCGATCGTAACAACTTGATCGCCGAGATGTTTGGATAGTCGCCTATAGAGTTGGAACAGTCTTTGTGACCGCTCCCCCCAATCTTCCTGGGACCCGACGAGGGTCGCTAGGTCCAGAGCTCTGCAAAGCTCTTTTACTTCCACGATCATAGCAGTCTCCTTAAGGAACCGAAATTGATACGTCCAATAATATTTGATAATGCCTATACTGTCAATCATCCGGGATTCTTCGAGAAGGGAAGGATCTACGGTCTTTTCTCAATAAGGATTTTGCGATTTCCAGATGCTCTTGCGTGTTGATGCCGATAGATTGGAGCGGGCTGATAGGCATGGAAGCGATGCACGCCCCCTCGCTGATGGCCAGGCCTATGAGATCGGTAAGGTAATACTCTCCTTTGACGTTATCATTGGTAAGCATTTTGAGATGCGGCCAGAGCCAAGAGGCCTGGAAACAAAAAAACGCGGGGTTGATTTCGCGGATCTCCCGCTCTGGTGGCGTGGCATCTTTCATCTCAACGACTTTCTTTATGGCGCCGCCCGGGTCCCGCACCACGCGGCCAAAATCAGAGAAGGGCCGGCGCCACTCGTTGAAATCCTCTACGAGCGCGGTCATCATGGTAACGGGGCAGCCTTCTTTTTCATGCAGGGCAAGGAGGTCCTGTATGGTTTCGGGGCTCACAAAAGGATGATCGCCGTACAGAACAATAATGTTGTCGGCAGTGCCGCTAAGATACGGTTCGGCGCACTGCACCGCATGTCCGGTGCCCAGCGCTACTTCTTGGCGAATGTATTGATAGCGCCTGTCCCCGAGCGAGGCGCGGATTGCGGGTTCGTTTTCTCCCACGACGATTGCTGGATGTGGGTCAATGCCGGATGTCCGAATCGCTTCCATCAAATGTCCAAGCAAAGGCTTGCCTGCAAGTGGAATGAGCACTTTAGGGATGGCCGAATTCATGCGGGTTCCTTTGCCTGCGGCAAGGACCACGATGCGTGTTTGCATAAAAAAGACGTGAGCCTGTTCAATCTTCCTATCGTAGCATAAGATAACGGGGATACGATCGTCAATCTTTTCTTGTCATGGAAAGAGTCCCGCTTACTCAAGTAAATTATGAAGAGTTCCTCGTTCGTCTGGAGGGCATGATCCGGCACGGCGGGGTAGCGCTGATCCCTACGGATACGGTGTACGGGCTTGTCTGCGATGCCGCAAACACATCGGCAATCAAACGCATATGTGCCATGAAAAGGCGGCCGGGAGAGAAATTGCTGCCGATTTTTGTGGCGTCAATCTCTGCGGCGTGCCGCTACGCCTCCATCTCCGACGCAAAAGCGCGATTTTTGGAGCGCGTCTGGCCCGGCCCGGTAACAGCCGTTTTTTATCACAAGGAAAAACTGCCTCCAGTCTTGACGGGGCGGCGCGACACCATCGGCATCCGCATTCCGGATCACCCTTTTGTATTGTCGCTTCTGAAGCGTCTGGATATGCCCGTGGCAGAGACTTCGGCCAACATCTCAAACTTGCCGCCTGCCAAGACCGCGGCAGAAGCCGAAGAGTATTTCAAAAACGCCGCTCTAGAGCCGGATCTCATCATTGACGGCGGCCCTGTCCCGGGCGTATCTTCGACAGTCATTGATTGCACCGGCGCCTCCCCATTGATTTTGCGCAGCGGCGTGCTCTCAAAAGCAGACCTTGACCGGATGCTGGAGAATTTTTAGCATGATGGTATACTTGTCTTATAACATCATATGGCCAAACCCGCGCTCTCATCAATTTTGGATACGAAAGCAAACTCTCATCACCGGTTCATCCGTGATTTCAACACGCTTGAGAAAGTAGTCAGCCAGCTCAAGAAAAAGGGCAAGAAGATCGTGTTTACCCAGGGTGTCTGGGATCTCATCCATGAGGGACACGCCAAGTATTTGGAGGCCGCCAAGTCCTACGGCGACATCTTGGTGGTGGGCCTGGATTCGGATGCGCTCACCCGGGCGCGCAAAGGGCCCAACAGGCCCATTGTGCCGGAGAAAGAACGGATAGAGATGCTCACGCATCTGCGCCATGTAGATATTGTGACGGTCCGCGACGTGCATCACGACATCGGCTATCTCATACGATTGGTGCGACCCCATGCGTTGGTAACCTCCTCCAGCACCGCGGATTTCAAGGACGATCTGAAGGCCGGAACATACGATGAATTTTGTAAAAAGATCATCACCCTTCCTCCGCAGGCGACCACGCACACCAGCGCCCGCATCCGCAATCTTACGATTGACGGCGTAGAGCAGCTTGCGCGCGAAGTGGAGAATCTCACGCGAGGCTTCATAAAAAAGATTCGGACCGCATGAGTCGCTCTTCGGTGGTCTCCTATATTCCGGCGCTCCACAGGGGATACATTGATTTTTTCAAAAAATATCCCGATGGGACGCTCTACGTGCTTGCGGATGATCTCGTGCGCGAAGTCCCGCGCATGGAGCGCGACATCCGGGCGTTGGCACCCGCCGAGGCCAAGGCGCTTGTAGAAGGGTTGAAGATTTTTGAAAAAATCATTGTGCTTGATCGCGCCGCTTTGCCGGAGCTTCAGAGCGATGTATCACCCATCGTCATGCCCGATGAGGATGTCAACAGGCATTTTGTCCAAGAGTATTTGCGGAATAGAAAAGTGGAATTTGTCCCCGTGTTTCTTCGCTGGGACAAACAGATTTCAACAAAAGAAACCGAAGTGCCGCCGGATCGCGTCATATCGCAGGACGAAGCAGACCGCGAGATGATGACCGCGGCATTGAAGGAAGCGAGAAAAAGCCCGGATTGGTGGCGCCAGATCGGCGCGATTGCCGCGCGAGACGGAAAAATTTTGATCGCGGGGTATAACAGGCCCGTGCCGTCAAAAGATTATACGTTTGGCCCGTTCGGCGACCCGCGCAGCAACTTTGACGCGGGGATAGGATTTGAAATTTCCAAAGCGCTTCACGCCGAAGCCGAAATTATCGCTCAAGCCGCGCGGCAAGGCATACCGCTTGCAGGTACATCGCTATATGTCACA
>CAYXAG010000035.1:0-6839 GCA_964462235.1 uncultured Candidatus Saccharibacteria bacterium | reverse complement strand
GGGCATGAAAGACCCTCTTGAGGCGACAGCGGACGGCGTCGAGCTTGCCGCGCGGCAGGTGGGCGCGTCGTACGCCATCTTCATTGTCTCGGAAGAGGCCGAAGAAATTGACAAGGCGCAAAGTGGCGGATGGGAGCGGCGCGACAGACGCGCATTGGATGAGGTTCATGAGAAGCCCTACGAGACACGGGCGTGGAACTATCGCGTCTTTATCAATCCCGCCGTAAAAAACACCTCGCGCCGAAAACTCAACGGCCCCGAGGGATGCCTTTCCGTACCGGGCACTTTTGGTGTGGTGGCCCGCCATGAAAAAATCACCGTGGAGGCCCATGACGAAGAGGGGAAAAAATTCAGGCGCGGAGCATCGCGCTTCTATGCGCGCGTCATGCAACACGAGCTGGATCATTTGGCAGGGACGCTCTTCATAGACAACGCAAGCGATCTTATGGATATAGAAAAAGAACCGGCAAAAAAATGATTCAAGCTACCCCTGATCCTATTCAGACGCCAATCCTCTTTTTTGGCACGTCGGAGTTTGCGGTTCCCGCGCTGGAAGCGCTCCTTGATCTGCGCTACCCGGTGGTCGGAGTTGTCACAAATCCGGATGAGGCGGCGGGGCGCAGACGTACGCTTACGGCTTGTCGGGTAAAAATAGCCGCCCTGAAACACCATCTCCCGGTCTTCCAGCCGGAACGCCTGGATCCAAAACGATTTTCCGACCAGATGCCTCGGGCAGATCTGTATCTGGTGGCCGCGTACGGAAAAATAATCCCGAAGCAAATTTTGGCGGCAGCGCCCCGCAAAGCCCTGAATATTCATCCCTCGCTCCTCCCCCGATGGCGGGGCGCCTCGCCCATCCAGTACGCCATTTTAAAGGGCGACACAAAAACCGGCGTTACCATCATGCGGATGGACGAGCTCCTGGATCACGGGCCCATCGTGGCCCAAGTTGATAGCGACATTGATCTTCGTAAAACGACCTATCGGGATCTGCACTATGAGCTTGCAAACCTGGGGGCAATGTTGCTCAAAGAAACTCTTCCCCGCTGGATCAGGGGAGAGATAACGCCTACCCCCCAAGATGATGCGCAGGCGACCTATTGCAAGCAACTTGCTAGAGACGACGGGAGGATTGACTGGTCAGGACCGGCCGAAGAAATTGAACGCATGATCCGGGCATTTGACCCGTGGCCCGGGGCATGGACCCTGTGGCCCAGGAGCGCAAAGATCGTGCGGGTACGGATCGTCTCGTCCCAAACAACAAGCTATGAATCGTCTGTGGGCGGACCCGGATATGTTTGGCAAAACGCACAGCACCCCATGCTCGTCAAAACCGGCCGCGGGAGTCTGGTAATTGCGCAACTGGGCGCGGAGGGGAAAAAAATAACCGACGCCGCCTCTTTTGTCCGCGGCTATCGGAATATCATCAGCTCGGTTTTTATATAAATGTCAGATCCGTATTCTTACCTGTCATTCTCCCGGGGCGCCCCGTCTTTTTTCTGTTGCGTCATTTTCTTTCGGATCCATTCCGCGTCATGCACTGATACGTCCTCCAGCGTCAAACCCTGGGAACGGAGCAGGCCTTCGTTAAATTCCCGATCCTTGCGCAGGAGATCGGCCGATGCGCCAAGGCCCGCGAGGTCTAAATACGCGATGAATCCGTCCAGATCCTTTGGAAAACAAAATCCCCCGAAACCACGGTAACCCTGATGGGCCACGTCCAGGTGCGAGTCACCGATCCGGTAATCGGCAGACATCCCGAGGCGAACGTTCTCATAATCCCCGCCCATGCGCTCTGCGGCCTGCGCGAGGATGTTGGCAAAATTGATTTTGCGCGCAAAGTGCACATTACCCGCATACTTGATGATCTCCGCCTCCGTTGCCGTGATCTTTACCGGCCGGTACGTATTCACTCCCCACGGCGACATGAAAGGCGCGCGGGGCAGGAGCGAGAGCACCGCATGAGCCGCATCCACGCTACGCTCGGTGAACCCGACGATCTGCCGATCCGGTTTGACGAAATCCTCCCATGCGCGCTTCTCGGTGAGGAATTCCGGATTAAAGAGCACTTTGTGCCGTGGATAGCGGTCCTGAAACGACTGGGTTGTCCCCGGCGGAACCGTAGATTTGATGACAACGATTTTATCGCCTTTGATCCGCTGGAATACTTCTTCCACCGCATCAATGTCGGCAGCGCCTTGCGCTGATCGCGGAGTCGGAACCGAGATGAAAATAATGTCGCCGCGGTTGAAGTCGTCATGGTATCCCTTGGCCGGATTAATATCGTAGAGGAAAAGATTTTTTCCCCGCCGGTACCCCCTACGCTCCTCAAACCACCGCGCAAGCGGGGTTCCCACCATACCGATACCGATGATGCTGATTGCATACGACGAGTGTTCCATAAAAACTGAACTGTTATATCTTGGAGCGTTGTGTACACTTTTGAGACAATGGGAGGCGGCGGTTGCTGGGTTCGAGGTCTGACAAGACCCGAAAGTGCCGCCGATGCTATCAAGGACGCCGAGTGGTGCGGACGAGCGTGTCAAGAAAGCGTACACAACGCTCCGATTTCTTACAACTGAACGTTACGAAGACATCTCTATAACCCCTTGCATAGGCCAGGGGGTTTCGTATGTCCGATATTTCTATTGGCTTAAATGGCGCACAAATTCATCCGCTTCTGCCCGGAAGCCGGGATCTATGCGCGCGGCCTCATCCGCCTGAAGACGCGCTTCCTCTTTTTTGCCCAAGACATTCAGGAGGGCTGCCAAGGTCGCATGGTAACGGGCATTGCCGGGATTTTTTTGAATCAATCTCCGGAAAACTTTCTCGGCTCCCGCGATGTCATTCACCTGCTGGTAGGCGGTCGCGACCCGCGCCAACACATCCTCGTCCAGAGCATCAAGGCGTAGATACGTCCCTGCTTCGGTCAACGCATCCAGGCGCTTGGCTACCCCGCCCACAATTGCCAGATCTACCGCGGCTTGTTGGTAGGAGGGCTCCAGATACAGGGCGGAACGCAGGGTTTCAATCGCATCGTTAGGCTTGTTCTCTTCAAGATATATTTGCGCGAGCTGAAAGTAGAGGATCTGCTTGGTCGGCGAAAGCTTGATCGCCCGACGCATCAAACTCTCGGCACTGCCCAAATACGCGGGATTCAATCGGGCGGCGCGATCCATCATTGCCGCAAGAAAGATCATATGCTTGATATCCGGCGATTGGCGATCCACCTCTTTACCCAATTCCCGCAACGCAAAATCCATGAATCTTAATTTTTCCGCGTCGGTAGAACGCGCATCATCGGGCACCTGACGGCTCGTGTTTCCCAGCTGTTCCCGAACTTCCGTGTCCCCGAACGTATGATACTGGAGTGCCGTCTCAAAAGCGCCTTGGATCTGGTCAAGCGGCGCGCGCCCCTGCACCGCGACCAACGCGCGGATAAGCGCTTTTGCTTCAAGCATCGGCTTTATATGGATGACATACCCGACCCCCGCCACCCCGAGAAACAGCGCGCTACCCAATGCGTATGCGCCGGCACGATTCACGCCGCGGCTCTGCCCCGCGGGCTTTTGCGGCCGCGGAGCCGTCAAAAAATCAACATAGGCAAGGAACCCGAAGAAAAGCAGATACGTGTTGAGGTTGTCAAAAACAAAAAGGTCCTGAAGGACATAGGTCAAAAAGAGTGATACAAGGAGCAGTCCTTCCCATCGATTCATTCTGCCCCGGCGCATGGCCGCGATAATTCCCCATACCGAGGCACCGATAAGGGAGAGATACCCCGCGAGACCCAGAAATCCCGTATGCACCGCCCAGTCCAGGATGAGATTGTGCGAACGGTCAAACCATGGCTCCTGGGCATAGAGCTTCGGATCAAAATACTTCTGGAAAACCAGATAATAATTTTCCTGTCCCCAGCCCAGAATCGGCCGTTCCAGGGCGCCGGAGAGAGACATGCGCCAGATGGAGAAACGCGACTGCGTCGTGGTCTCACGAAGCGAAATGGAGGCAAAACGCGGCAGAACCGGACTTATTTTTATCAGACTTGTGTTGCGCATCTGCCAGAATACTATGGGGACGATAAGCACAAGCGCAAGTAATGCGCTCGCCCAGCGCGGGCGACGCAGGGCTTGGGGAAATACGCGTCGCCAGTCCAGAACGCTCGCTGCCAAAACGAATACTGCCCCAAGCATGAGAGCGATGACCGCCCCGCGGGTTGCCGTGAAATACACGATAATGATTTCAAAAACAATCGCCGCCCCGTACAAAATCCGCAGCCAGAACATCCTCCACAAACGCCCCAGAAGTATCAAGCCCAGCCAAACATGGAACATGAGATAGGCCGCAAGATAGGCGGGGTTGCCGATCGTGGAATCAACTCTGAATCCGCCCTGCTGCGATATGCGCACGCCGAATTTCTGCAAGAGCGCCCCGCCCGCGACCAGGATGCTTGCCGCAAGCGTGGTATGAAAAAAAATCATCCAGTCTTTGGACGTCTTCATCAAACTTGTGAGCATCAGAAAATAGAGCCACGCATGAAAAATCATCATGAATCCCTCCATCCGTTCGTAATTGGAAAAGAAGGAGCGGTACGGATTCGGGCCGAAAAGATCGGCCAAAAATACAATAAAGATGAAAATGGTGGAGAGTTTGACCAGGCGCGTCAGCCGAGGCCGGTAGAGAGGATCCAAAAGCATGAGAGTCGCCCAGAGGACCGCCACGAACTCCACGATGATGCGGAACGCAAAATTTTTTCCGGTGATGAACGGGAACAGGAGTGACGTGGAAACATACAGGGGCAATACCAGCAACGCAAAAAGGCCGGCCTTTGCCGCCCAGGCGATGATCCGTTCCGAAGAATGATGCGATTGCTGCATGGATTTTATCATACCAAAAACGAGTGAAAGCGCAACAGGGCGTCAAAACCGGCGCACGAGGATAAATGTCGGGGAGAGCAGACCTACGAGGCGCCTAATGCGGAGGAAAAAGACGGCGTACGGGAAATAGCCGAACAAAGAATATCCTTTTGCCAGATTCCTGATGCGACGCTCGTCAAAAAACTGCTTGTGGTCCGGATTTTGCAATCTTTGCGGGGTCCATCCCCAAAGCCGCACCAGGCCGTAAAACCACCAGTGCGAATTGGGAGTCGTGAGCACCGCAATGCCGCCGGGCCGCATCACCCGTTCTATTTCCTCAAAAAGAATTTCTGGATCGCGCAGATGCTCCACTACTTCAGTGCACCAGACCAGATCAAAAGAATCGTCAAGATACGGCAGACCCTGCTCCACATCATGCCTGACGGCATCAGCATACAGGGGTTCAATATCCAAAGCGCTCATGGCGTATCCTCGCTTTTTCAGTCGCTCGCTCCAGTACCCGTCGCGGCACCCGATATCCAGCGCGGTCTTGCCGGTGCCATCGGGCACCAGGGAGAAGGCGATCCGCTTCCCTGCCGAATCATGCTTTTTCTCGGCTTGGCCGACATCAACCGGCAGTTTTTTGAGAAACGAAACAATACTTGACATAAATTGCGTTTAGTATTAAATTGGTTATGGATAATGGCTCTTTCTCAATTATGAATCGGACTACCCGGCAAAGATCAACCCTTGTGCCCGAGGAAAAAAGGGAATGGAGAGAAACTCGAAGAAAAAATTGCTTCCATGGCATATGTATCTGAGCTTTGGTATTTTCAAGCCAGAAGACCTGACAAAAGAAATGATGCCACTGTACGTTTGTATGGACATCCTTGGAGTGTTTTGGGTAGTGGCCTTCGTGGCGATGGCATTTGTTTTTCTCAAATACTGATCTTTCTCTATGAGAGGAAAAGTTCAGGAAAGTTGATCCACTGGCTCCCGTAGGAATACAGGAGCTTTTTTCTACAACATTCTGAATAGAGACAGGGGAGATGAATCATGGCGGAAATCCCAGAAAGGATATCGGTCAATACTCGCTACCAAGGGGTATGGAATCAGACAACGGCTGCGGTGATGGAGCGGTACCGCATATTCTTTCAGTATGCGGCGGTGGTCTTGGCGCTTCTCGGAATAGCGGTGAGCAAAGATGGAGCGCGGATACTGGCATTGGCCATTCCTTACATTTCTCTTTTAGCAGCTCTTATCCTCACTCACATTGAGATAATCACAGAACTGCTCACAGAGGATCAGAGAAGGATGGTGGAAACATACGGCCTTCAGGGCGACAGACCAAGAACCGAGGAATGGAATTTTGACGAATCAGGCGCAAGATGGACAATAAGAGCCGGCGTTTTCTTGCATATGTTGCCGATACTCTTTACGATAATTAGTAGTTCATTTGCGGCATTCCGAATAACACGCGGTGTGTTAGTTTACGATCCAACCGTTTACTTGATACGCATCGGAATGCTGGTTGTGACAGGAATCTTAATGGTGCTCGTCATCGCCATACGATGGTGGCGCGTGGAAAGATTGGGCAAAGCGCAAGAAAGGACTCAGCGCATGACTGACACTGGATCAATAACAGGATAATCAAGAAAGCAAGAAATTACAAGTTTATGGCTGATCCCTGCGGATTGCGGGGATTTTTTATTTTCTACATCACATCAATCCAGCGATACAAAACATAGCGCAGGAAAAAAAGCCCGCCGATGATCACGGAACTGGAACCCACGGCGGAGAATTTCAGCACGTCAACCGCAAACGAAACCAGGATGATATTCAAAACCGTAAAAAGCCCCCCGGTCCAGAGATAATGAAGAAAGCTTTTATCCCAGAAAAAACCGACGAGGGGTATTTTTTTAATTTTGGATTCGTTCTCCGATGTCATATTCCCGCGCCTGACGCTCCTCGCGGCCGGAACGCAAG
>CAYXAG010000034.1:0-6902 GCA_964462235.1 uncultured Candidatus Saccharibacteria bacterium | reverse complement strand
TTTTCGCTCGAATTTCTGAAATTTCGCGACGAAAGAGACTTTTGAGACAGTTTCTCTCACCATGACAGAAGAAAAAAACAACGCGTCTGGCCAGCGCGAGGACCTGCGCAGAGCCGTGCGGGAACGCACCATCGGCTATATCGTCGGGGCGTTTGGTCTGGTCGCGGGCCTTGCCTGGAACGATGCGGTCAAGGCTCTTATTGAGTTTGTGTTTCCGATCCAGGAAAACACGCTTTCGGCAAAATTCATCTATGCCGTTATCGTTACCATCATAACAGTCATGTTTACCGTCTATCTTAGCAGGGTCTTTCGCGACCATGACGAATGAACGGATCCATTTCATCGGCATCGGAGGCATCGGCGTATCGGCTCTTGCCAAGTATTACCTGTCCTTGGGCGCCCGGGTAAGCGGGTCTGATCTTGTTCCTTCGCAGATCACGGCCGAGCTTGCTCGTCTGGGCGCCTATGTCGTGATTGGCCCTCATGCCAAGATGAATGTGCCTGCAGGCGTCACACGTATCATCCATACTGCCGCAGTCCCGGCGCGCAATCAGGAGCTTCTCTCGGCCCGCGCCCGAAAAATCAGGACACAAAGTTATGCCGAGGCCATCGGCGACATGACTCGGCGCTACCGGACGGTTACGATTTCCGGAGCGCACGGTAAGAGCACGACAACCGCGATGACCGCGCTGATCCTGGAAGAAGGGTTTTTGGATCCGACCGTCATTGTCGGCACGAAGATAAAAGAGTTCGGCAACTCAAATTTTCGTCGCGGTTGTAGCACTCATCTGGTCTTGGAGGCCGACGAATGGAACAGGTCATTTCTCCACTACCAGCCGCATCTTGCGGTTCTGACAAACATAGACGCCGAGCATCTTGATACGTATGGCAATGTGGCCGCGGTGGAGGTTGCATTTTCCGAATATCTTGCCAAAGTGCCGCCCGAAGGAAAGATCATCGCAAACCGCGATGACGAGAGGACTTATCATGTCGCAAAAAAATTCGGCAAAAAAGTTGTCTGGTATTCGCAGGAAGATTCGGTACGGGACGCAATCCAAAGCGTGTTAAAAGTTCCGGGGAGACACAATGTGTCCAATGCGCTTGCCGCGGCGGCGGCTGCTCGGGCGCTGGGGGTGCGTGAAGGCGATATCCTGTCAGCACTCGGCCGCTTCACCGGCGCATGGCGCCGGTTTGAATTGAAAGGGATGCTGAAGGGGGCGTTTGTATTTTCCGACTACGCGCATCATCCGCGCGAAATTACGGCCACGCTGGAGGGCGCGCGCGAGCGGTTCCCGATGCGCCGCATCTGGTGCCTATTCCAGCCGCACCAGCATCAGCGCCTCCATCATCTCTGGGATGATTTTACGAGCGCGTTTGATCTGGCGGACCGCACGATTCTCCTGCCGGTCTACGATGTGGCGGGGCGGGAAATCGCATCAGCAAAAGCCGCGGTCAATTCCGAAAAACTCGCCCGCGTACTGGAGGAGCGCGGAAAAAACGTCTCTTTTATAGCAACATTTGCTGCTGCCGGGGAATTCCTGCGCGCTCACGTCCGGCCGGGGGATGCCGTGATTATCATGGGCGCGGGCGACATCTACCGGCTCGCCGAAGATCTTGTATAAGAGCACGCTCCAAAGAAAAAACCTGCGGCGCAGGAACGCGAGCGGGATATATAAAATTTCAGAGCCGGGAGCCCATTGGCGGGCTTTTTGCGCATCTGAACGGGTCGCCGGGTGGATCGCTTCTTCCTGCATTTCCGATTCTTTACAAACCCATTGACCGCGCCGGATCATTCTGCCATAATGGAATGCATGGATAATTCCGGCCGGTGGAAATACGTACGCGGCTCCATCATCGCTCTGACGATGATTATTTTGGTTGCGAGTTTTTCCGCAGGCGTATGGTATGGGCGCCGGGACATACCCGCACTGGAGCGCGTGCTCAATGTATCGGGCCAGGCGCCCATGGATCAATTTCAACAAGTTGATTTTAATCTCTTTTGGGATGTGTGGTCGCGTCTGGAAAATAAATTCGTAGACAAATCAAAAATAGATCGGAAAAAGCTCGTTTTCGGAGCGATCTCGGGGCTTGTAAGTTCCCTTAAAGACCCGTATACGGAGTTTTTCCCTCCAGCTGAATCCAAACAGTTCCAGCAGGATATCCAGGGTTCATTCGGAGGGATCGGAGCCGAAATCGGCATGCGCAAAGGAATCGTGACCGTGATAGCGCCCCTCAAAGGGAATCCCGCCGAAAAAGCCGGAATCCGCGCCGGAGACAAAATCTTCAAAGTTGACGATACCATGACCGCGGATCTGAATCTGGATGAAGCTGTGCGGCTCATCCGTGGCCCGGAAGGAAGCAAGGTGCGTCTTACCATCGTGCGCGACGGGCTGGACAAGGCCAAAGAGATCAGCATTGTCCGCGACACCATCAAGGTCCAGATCGTGGAAACCGAAGCCAGACCCGACGGCATTTTTGTGATCAAGCTGCATCAATTTACCGAGAACGCCGGCTCGGAGTTTCGCAGGGCGGTGCAGACATTCGGCGATTCTCATTCGCAAAAACTGATTGTGGATTTGCGCAACAACCCGGGAGGGTTCCTCACGGTCGCGACCGATATCGCCGGGTGGTTTACGGCTCCCGGAGAAATCATTGCCCGCGAGCGATACGCGGACGGGAAAGAAGACCAATACCGCTCGGGCGGCTACCAGATTCTGCGCAATATCCCCACCGTGATATTGGTGAACGAAGGATCCGCGTCGGCCTCCGAGATTCTGGCCGGCGCCCTGCGCGATCTGAACGCCACCAAGCTCATCGGCGCAAAAACATTCGGCAAAGGATCGGTGCAGGAAGTCATCCGGCTCCCCCAGGACTCCTCGCTCAAAGTCACGATCGCAAAATGGCTGACGCCGCATGGCATTGAGATAGACGGCAAGGGTCTGGAGCCGGATATCAAAGTGGAAATCCCGCAGGACAAAGAACTGAAGCCCGGCGAGGATCCGGTGATGGATAAAGCGATAGAAATCCTCAAAGGCATGCAACGCGCATCATGAAAGTCATCCTTCTCCAAGACATCGCCTCACTCGGGCGAAAAAATGAAGTAAAAGAAGTCAGCCCCGGGTATGCGCGCAATTTTCTTTTGGTGAAAAAACTCGCCGTCCCGGCAACCGATGCGGCGATTCGGGCCCTTGCCGTAAAAAAAGCGCAAGAGGAGAGAGGAAAATCCGAAGAGGACCGGAAAGCAAGAGCCGCCCTTGATGCCTTGAACCACACCGTTTTGAAGTTCAAAATGAAAACCGGAGGCAAGGGCAGGGCATTTGGATCCGTAAACGCCGCCAAGATTCAGCAGGAGCTTGAACGAAACGGAATTGAAATTCACAAAGAGTGGATCATGCTGGACGAGCCGATCAAAAGCACGGGCGAGAAAACCGTGGATATACAATTTCCTCACGGAATCAAGGGAGAAATAAAAATAGTCATAGAGCCGGAATAAAAACTTTCCTTTTCTTATGGCGACAAAATATATTTTCACCGCAGGAGGGGTTCTTTCCGGAGTGGGGAAGGGGACCGCGACCGCATCCATGGCCGCTCTCATCAAAGCCCGCGGTTTTCGCGTAACCGCGATCAAAATTGATCCGTACGTGAATGTGGATGCCGGTACCATTCGTCCCACCGAACACGGCGAGGTATTTGTTACCGACGACGGCATGGAGTGCGACCAGGATCTGGGCATCTACGAGCGCTTTATTCATCAGGATATCCCGAGCGCCAATTACATGACCACCGGCTCGGTGTATCTGACCGTCATCCAGAAAGAACGCAATCTGGAATATGACGGAGAAGACGTGGAAGTCATCCCGCATATCCCGGAGGAGGTGATCCGTCGCATTAAAAAAGCGGGCGAGATCTCCCAGGCCGATTTTGTTTTTATTGAGATTGGCGGGACCGTGGGGGACTATCAAAACCTCGTATTTCTGGAAGCGGCCCGCATGATGAGGCGCCAATCTCCCAAAGACGTGCTCTTTGTCCTGGTTTCGTATCTGCCGGTGCCCTCCATGCTCGGTGAGATGAAGACCAAGCCCACCCAGCAGGCGGCGCGCGCCCTCAACGCATCCGGTATCCAGGTAGACATTATTCTGGCTCGTTCCCATGCGTCCCTTGACGAGAAGCGAAAAGAAAAACTTTCGCTCTTTTGCAACGTGCCCCGCGAGCAGGTGGTGTCGGCTCCGGACGTATCTTCGGTCTACGAGATACCCCTCAATTTTGAGAAAGAGGGACTCACCGATACGATTCTGGGCCTTGCCGGTCTGGAATCAAAAAAAGACGGCCTGGACGGCTGGCGGCGCTTGACGGAAACCATCCGCACAGCGGGCAGAAGCGTAAAAATAGGAATTGTGGGAAAATATTTCCAGACCGGCGACTTTACGCTTTCGGATTCCTATATCTCGGTGATTGAAGCCATCAAGCATGCCGCATGGGCAAACGGAGTCAGGCCTGAAATTACCTGGCTCAACTCCGAGGATTATGAACACGACCCGCATAAGCTTTCGGAACTCGGTCAATACCACGGTATCATCGTGCCGGGAGGATTCGGCCCGCGTGGCGTGGAAGGAAAAATCCTTGCCATACAATACGCGCGCGAAAAAAAGATTCCGTATTTTGGCCTCTGCTACGGCCTGCAGATGGCGACCATTGAGTTTAGCCGCCATGTGTGCGGACTCACGGACGCCCATACGCTGGAAGTAAACCCGCAAACCCCTCATCCGGTCATCACCCCCATGGCCGAGCAGGAGTATCTCCTGAAAGAAAAGCATTACGGCGGCTCCATGCGCCTTGGCGCATACGAGTGCACGTTGATGCCGGGGACCGTGAGTTTCGCGGCTTATGCGGCTGCCCGGGAGAGCAAAGGGCCGGAGGGCGCGCCCCTGACGGTCAGCGAGCGCCACCGCCACCGCTACGAATTCAACAATGCCTACCGCGCGCAATTGGAAAGTAGGGGACTGGTTGTCGCCGGAGTAAATCCCCAGCGAAATCTTGTGGAGATCATTGAATTAAAAAATCACCCATTTTTCGTGGGCGTACAGTTTCATCCGGAGTTCAAATCACGGCCTTTGGCGCCTCATCCCCTTTATATGGCATTTATCCGCGCCTCGCTCCTGGGAAATTGACAAGAAAGAAATAAGAGAAGAATGATCAGGCGACAACCTCAACCGATGCAACCCTGCGCATGGTTCCGTCAAAGCGCATTTTACGCACGGCACGGAATTTCACCCTGCCCTGATACATGGCAAATAGCGTATCATCGCTTCCGCGCCCGATACCTTTGCCGGCAAGGTATTTACTGCCCCGCTGGCGCACGACAATATCGCCGATTTTGACGCGGCTTCCGTCTGATTTTTTTATTCCAAGGTATTTCGGTTGGGAATCCCGGCCATATTTGCTGGACCCCGCTGATTTGGTATGTGCCATACTTTCTATTTTTTATATATCCATGATATCTCGCTCTCTCGTAAAAGTCAAACCTCCCCGGGATCTTGAACCGCGTCTTCCGGGCCTTTTATTTTTTTGAGAGAGGCGGTAATCGCGGTGTATTCTTTTATAACCGCCCGCGCCTCCTCTATGACGATTCGCACCTCCTCCGGCACCTCGTATAATATCTTTTTGAGCTTTGTAGCGTCCGCGCTCAAGATCTCTTCCCACTTGCCGAAAGGGGAGAGGAGCATCTTTATTTTTTCATAATCATATTCATATCTCTGCTGTGTTTTCTTTGAAAGATACCCCTCGTCGCCGAACAGGCGGGTGAGTCCCTCGCGCTCCATATATGCTTTTAACTGTTCCTGCAATTCATCAAGCCGGGCCCCGATCTTTTTCTCCGATTTCTTCAGCGCCAGATACTCGTTCACCGCATTATTCTCTTCTACCTGATTTTTGATCCCCGATTCCTGATTTTTGTATAAATGCTTCCATGCCGGGCACAGGGGGCGATATCCGCACCAGTTGCACAGGATGGAAGGCATGGGTTCAAACGGTTTTCCCGCCCGGATCCGTGCCTCTATCTCGCGGATGGTTTTTAAAATATGCTCGCGCGTCTTCTCGGTGGCTCCCGGCGGGGGGGAAGCGGTCAATTTTTCTCCGTGCTTCAGGAAATAAAGGGTCAATTTGATATCTTCCGGCTTCAGATGCGGCCAGCGATTCTGCAGCCCGAGCGAATAGAGTGAGAGCTGCAGATCGCGATTGAGGGAAGATTGCGACGGCATGCGTTTTCCGGTTTTATAGTCAATAATCTCGTACGTATCGTCGGGCAGCTTGTCTATCCTGTCTATGATGCCGGCAAGAATGTGCGTCTCATTGGTTTTTTCATCCTGCAGAACCACCTCAAAGCGCGACTCAAGATCCACCACGACATAATTCCACGGCGCATTTTTTTCATAGAATTTTTTCAGCATCCGCACGCCCTCCTCAAAAAATATTTTTTCGTCATCTTCTGTCCACGCGCGTTTGAGAAAATCGTTTTTTGTTTCCGCCAAAAATACTTCGCGGCTCGGCCAATGCTCGCGCAGGTACCCCACAACTTCATCCAAAGTTGGATAGAGGGGATTGTGCTCAAACATAAAATGCAGAGCGCTATGGATAAGCGTACCGAAAATCGCCTCCCGTGATTTGGGCGCCCGGATTCGATCAATCTCCTGAAACCTATACCGTTGGGGACATTGAAGATACGTATCTATTGCCGAATATGACGTACGCATATACTATGAGTATATCCCAATGTGCTTAAAATTTGAAGCAGCAAGGGCGATGAAAATATCCAAGCGAACGCCCTTGCATTTTTACTGCGTCGGTCTTACAATATGAGGGTCGCCTAATGGCATGTGCCGTTCGCCCTTGTGATCCAAAAGGGG
>CAYXAG010000033.1:0-7157 GCA_964462235.1 uncultured Candidatus Saccharibacteria bacterium | reverse complement strand
TATCTCACTGCCACTACCCAATATCAAATTAAAGGTCAAACGCGTAAGTTGTAACGATATACCAACCTACGCTCGTTTTCAATGGATCAATCATCCCGCAGTCATTGGCATCTTATCCCGCTTCCTGAAGCCGTCCAAGAGAGGCAGAAAGGGATATGACAAAATTCTCATGTTCCGATGGCTGATGTACAAACAAGTGATGAGGTGCAGTTATCGGGATCTGGAGAGCATGACCGGCATTGATCATACGACATTCATCAAGTTCAGAAAACGACTCATGAGGGCGGGATGGCTTCCCAAGACCTTTCATGCGCTCTCCCGCGCAGTCGCGGCGCGACTGGCATCCATCACCGCCGTTCTTGATTCCTCGTTCGTGGAAACCTACTCGCGGCATAATGAACAAGGATCGGAATACTCCGGCTACAAAGAGAAAAATGGCTTCAAGATTCATCAGATCATTGATTATGACACCCGATTACCCCTGCTACAGACGGCAACTCCGGGAGCCAGAGCAGATGTGGTAGGGGGATGTAACCTGATCCGAGGCGCGCCTCTTTCATGGAAAGTCGTAGGTCTCCTTGCTGACAAGGCATACGACAGTTGGGCGTTCGTCGCTGATCTGCATCAGAAGTGGAAAGGGATACGGGTGGGTATCCCAGTGCGGCGTACGTCCAAGGAGAAGGAGATGCCCTCCGATCCTCGTGTCATCAGAAATCGGAGAGGGAAAGAGTCGGACGATATCTGAAAAAGCGATTCTTGAACAAACGGGGAGAAATTGAGCGGTATTTCTCCCGCAAGAAACGAGTATTCCGCCTTGGTGAAGAATGAACTCGTCATCTCAAGAATTTCCGTGCCAACTGCTACCTTACGAGTATCATGGAAATTCTTGAGTGGGCGACCACTCCGCAGATATGGATGTATTATTCAGCAAACTCCGTTATACTGGCTTGACTTTTTTATATTTTTAATCTACAATAAAATCAGAAAGATCCGCATGTTTGCACGCCCAAGAGGAGGCAGGTCATGGAAAAGCGGACGAGAAGAGTGAGTCGGTTGTTCTTTTACACCTTGGTTGCTGGTGTCGTTGCCGGCTGCGCGCCTGGCAGGGAGGACTTCTATTCGGAGTTTTCCATCCGCCGAGGGCCCGTGACGGTTCAGTCAACGGTGGACGTGAGGGTCGGCCAGATCGTCTACTATGGGCCGGATCGCGGCCAAGGCCTTGCGACCGAGGCCGATGTGCTGGTAGACGGCGTTGCGGTGAAGGGTGTCTTTCATCCCGGCGACTGGCTTCCGGTGTCTACGTCTGTGGGCAGGCATTTTTTGGAGGCCCGTATATACCGGGTTTTCCAAGGCCAGCGCGCCGAGTGCATCGGGCGTGTCAGGCGCGAGTTTGAAGTATCGGCCCTGCGCAGAACCGCCGAGATGTACGGGACTCCGCGCCATCCGTGGGATGTGCCGGGATTCTGGTGGCGTGTGGAGATCGGCCCCGTTTGGCCCGACTGTTGAAGGGAGATCGGCATGAAAGAATTATTATCCGTGTTGCTGGTCGGACTGCTGGCATTGGCAGTGCAGAACTGTACCATGGTTGCCATGCAGCCGGTTCCGGTGGGTGTGTCCGGAGCTGCGGTGGATCGGCTTGGTTCAGGAGGCGTTGCTCCTCCTGCGTCAGAAGGAGCAGTGCCTCTGCCTGCCAGGCCTCCTGGCTTGAGAGGCGAGGTTTTGTTCCCGCGTTATGACTATCTTTCCATCCCGACGGATGCCTTGGCAGAAGTCTGGATTGACGAGGCATACGTCGGTCCGCTCCATGCGGGCGTAGGAAAGGTGTGGGAGGTGAGCGGCGCGGGCGTCCATGCGTTTTCAGTTCAAGTTTATCGTTATGAGCGTCAGTTCCTGCTTGCGCCTTATACAGGCGGAAAACACCGATACCAGCCTGATTACGGGCAGCAGGAGCCTAAAAAGATCTATATGGGATGCGGCCGAGGGCAGTTTAGCGTAGAAGCGAATCCTTCTTCGGCATCACTGCTTTACGGCGTCTTTTGGCGGCTGGTGATCCCGCCGCCGTCGCCCTTGTGTTAAAGGAGAAAAAAGATGACACATTGGAATCTCCGGCTTGTGTTGGCGGCGCTTCTTCTGGTTCTTTGTGGCGGCTGCGCCGGGTATAGCTATATAGAGGGCCACATAGAGTTGCCGGACAGATCCCGTCCCGTGATCTCTACTGACACGGTCTGCGGATACGGCGCAGGCGGTCGTTTTACGAAATCAGGCGCACCGGATTTGCGGTACGATTGCCGCAAGTATTGATGGCGCCAGCGGCCCGCCGTTCCCGATTTTTCGGAACGAGCGGGCTTTTTTCATGGATAAAAATACGCTATGGTTATGCCATGTTTGAGATCGTCACAAAAAGCGCTCGGCAGACCCAGCGGGTCGCACGGATGCTTGCAGGCCAGTTATCCGGATTCAGGCCGGCCGGGGCCGCGGTGATTGCGCTTCATGGGGAACTGGGCACGGGCAAGACGACGTTTGCGCAGGGGTTTGCGCGGGCGCTGGACGTCAGAGAAAATGTCTTGAGCCCGACGTTTGTTTTGATGAAGATATATGCTTTGAAAAAGAAAAGTTTCCGTCATCTCGTCCATGTTGATTGCTATCGCCTCGCCTCGCCCCCCGACCTTCTACACCTTGGCTTCAAAGAAACCTTGAAAGACAAAGACGCGATCATTCTCATAGAATGGGCGGACCGCATAAAAAAAATCCTCCCCCGCGACGCGATATGGATTACGTTTGCCCACGGCCTAAAACAAAATGAGCGTCGGATCATGTTTGATGCGCAGGAACTTGCAGAGAAATTATGACCGCTTTTCCTGGGAAAACTTTTGTCCTGCTGGACACGCACGCCATTATCCATCGCGCCTATCACGCCCTGCCGCCTCTGACCACTCCGGCAGGAGAGCCGGCCGGAGCGGTCTACGGATTCACGACGATTCTCTTGCGGATCCTGCGGGAGCTTGAGCCCGACTACCTCGCGGCGGCCTTTGATCTGCCGGGCCCCACATTTCGTCATGCGGCCTATGAGCGTTACAAAGCAACCAGGCCGGAGACGCCCGGGGAGCTTGCGAGCCAGTTTGAAAAAGTGCGTCAAATCCTGGAAGCTTTTCGCATACCTGTGTTTCAGAAACAGGGGTATGAGGCCGATGATATTATCGGCACCATTGCCGAGAAGATGAAAAAAGAGAGGGGTGTGGAGACGATTATTGTTACCGGCGATATGGATGCGTTGCAGTTGGTGCGTAGGGGTGTGAAGGTTTACGCGATGCGCAAGGGCATCAGTGATACCGTAACCTACGACGAGGAAGCGGTGCGCGAGCGCTACGGATTCGGGCCTGGTCAGGTGCCGGATTTCAAAGGGTTGAAAGGCGACCCTTCCGACAATATCCCCGGAGTGGAAGGGATCGGAGAAAAAACCGCAACGGATCTTCTGCAGAAGTTCGGATCGTTGGAAGGCATTTACCGCGCTCTGAAGAAAGGAGCAAAAGGAATTGCTCCCGCGACCGGCGCGCGACTCCGGGCAGGGGAACAGGATGCGAAATTTTCGCAACAGCTTGCCATGATCCAGACTCATGTGCCGATTGATTTTAGTCTTGGCGCGGTGCGTTGGACGGATGAGGGCAGCATGCCGGCTGCGCGCGCGATTTTTGAAAAGTTCGGATTTGCGAGTCTGCTCAAGCGTTTGTCTGGGGCCGCGGAAAAAGAAAATAAGGGCGAACAAGGAACCCTTTCGGGCGTGTCTCTGGCTGTCTCGCGCCCGGCCCAACGCATTGATTCGGCGCAGGGATGGAAACGTTTTGCCGCGCGCTCGCATGGAAAGCGTGTAGGCATTTTATTGCCCGACCGGGAGTTGATGCTCGTTAGAGATGAGGGCATAGAGAGTTTTGTCGCCTCTCTTGACGAGGCAATGCTTCGCGCAAAACCCGTGCGGGAATTTTTCCGCTCGCATCAGGATTTTTTCGGATATGACATAAAATCGCTCATTCGGTTTTTGCGCGGCCGGGGCGTGATCGCGGATTTTTCATTTGACGTGATGCTTGCCGCATATCTTGGCGAGGCACTGGGCCACGATTTTTCATACGGTGCGATTGTCGCGCGCGAGACGGGCGCCGTCGCGCGGGATCCGGCAGACGGAGCCGAGCGGTTTTTTGATGTGGTGCGCGCGCTGGATACGAAACTTCAGGCGGGAAAATTGCATGAGGTGTATGCCGATATAGAAATGCCGATAACGCCGATTTTGGCAGACATGGAGGAGCGGGGAGTACTGATTGATTGTCCCTTTCTTTCGCGTCTCGGGAAAAAGGTGGACGGGGAGTTGGCAGGCCTCACCCGGGACATCCACGCTCTTGCCGGCACGGAATTCAATATCAACTCGTCCCAGCAGCTTTCCGTTGTCCTTTTTGATCGCCTCGGAATCAAGACCCTAGGTCTCCGCAAGACCGCAAAGGGCGGCGTCATATCCACCCGTGAGTCGGAGTTGGATAAGCTGAAAGGGAAGCATCCGATCATTGAAAAAATCCTTTTGTACCGCGAGCTTGCGAAATTGAAGACGACCTATATAGATGTATTGCCCGCCCTGGTTGACGCGAATACCAGTCGTCTGCACACCACATTCAATCAAACCGGCACTTCCACCGGCCGCCTCTCCTCGTCCAATCCGAATCTGCAGAATATCCCGGTTCTTTCCGAGAACGGCCGTGAGATTCGCAAAGCTTTTGTAGCGCCTGCGGGATTTTCTTTCGTGTCATTTGATTATTCGCAGGTTGAGCTCCGCGTTGCAGCACACCTGGCGCACGATAAAAAAATGATCGCCGCATTCCGGCAAGGCCTGGATATTCACAAAATGACGGCCGCAGAAGTATATAATGTCGCGCTTGATGAGGTGACGCCCGAGCTCCGGCGCGCCGCAAAAACCCTCAACTTCGGGGTGCTCTACGGCATGGGCCCCAATGCGTTTGCGGAATCCACGGGCCTCTCGCGCGAGCAGGCAAAAAAATTCATTGACGAATATTTCCACGACTTTTCTGGTATTCGCGAGTATATTGATCAGACAAAACAGTTTGCGCGGGAACACGGATATGCGGAATCGCTTTTTGGCAGGCGCCGATACATCCCGGAGATCCTCTCTTCCAACCCGCGGACGAGAAGCGAGGCAGAGCGCATGGCGATCAACATGCCGATCCAGGGAACCGCGACCGGCGATATCGTGAAGCTTGCCATGATCAAAGTGGACGCGTGGGTCAAAAAAGAGAAAGCGGGCCAGGACATCCGTATGCTGCTGCAGGTGCACGACGAGCTGGTGTTTGAAATCAGGAGCGAGCGGAGGGAAGAGTTTGCCGAGAGGATTAAAAGCATTATGGAGGGGGCGGCCCGTATTTCGGTGCCGCTGGTGGTAGACGTGAAATCCGGCCCCAACTGGGGCGAACAGGAAGTTTTATCCGGCACATAGGAGTATGATAAACGCCATGACCCGTCTTTTTCCATGAATTATCTTCTCTGCGGCGCCGATACCTATCGGAGCCGGCAAAAACTTCACGAGATCACCAATGCGTATCGCGCAAAGTCGGGCAGCGATGCGGATATCGCATGGGTTGACGGAGACAAAGACGGCCTGGCCCGTCTTGTGGAAGCGGCCGGCACCTCGTCGCTCTTTAGCCGTAAAAAAATGATCGTTGCCCGACGCCTCCTTGCCTCGGCAGTAGCGCGGGAAAAATTGGCCGCATGGTTGGAAAAAAACAAAGGCGTGGGCGGCGTCATAGTGCTCCTGTGGGAGGAAGAGCTGGACCCCACAGATGCCGGTATCGCGGATATCAGGCGCGCTATGGATAAAATTCAGGAGTTTTCGCCTCTTTCCGTGGCGGCGCTTGGGCGCTGGATCCGTGAGGAGGCAACGCGGAGGGGGGTGCGGGTCTCCACCGCAGAGGTGGCAGTGCTTTCGGCCCACGGAGGGAATCTTTGGGCGATTGCAAATGAGCTGGAAAAAATCGCGTTGGGTGGTGCGCGCTCATCCAAACTTGGCTGCGAAGGGTTCGCGCAGGACAAGGGGGTGTTTCGGCTGGGCGATGTTTTTTTTACGGACCGTAAAGCCGCACTGCCGATTCTGGCAGGGCTTTTGGAGAGCGGGGGAGAGGAGATGAGGATTTTTTCGTACCTTGCCGGACATGCGCGTACGCTCCTGGTCCTGAAAGCATATGCCGCGGCCGGAGAAAGAATCCCGAAAGATTCCGGCATCCACCCGTTTGTCGTGCAAAAAACAGCCCGTCTGGTGGCGGGGCTGGATCTTGGTATGCTACAAAAAACACTGGAGAAATTTTTTGAGGAAGACGTGCGGATAAAAACAGGAGGAACGAAGCCGCAGGAAGCTTTAGTGAGAATACTTTTGCGATAGATGTTATATTTTGGAACGCGCGCAACGTTCCGTATTCTTGCAGATAAGATTATTTCTCGCGCGCCAGAGCCGTCAGGCGCGATTTCATGCGGCTCGCTTTGTTTTTTGCGATGACGTTGATTTTGGCCGCTTTATCCAGCGCAGCATACAGGGCAGGCAGGAGTTTTGCCGCATCGCCTTTTTTGCCCGATGTCGCGAGCGCGCGTACGTTTCTGGCGGCGTCTTTGTAGGCATCCTTTCTCCGGGTGTTCAGGACGCGGCGGCGTAGGGATTGGCGCAGGGCTTTTTTCGCTGATTTCGTGTTTGGCATGAAGTGAATATAACAGGAGTGAAGATTTTGTCAATAAAAAAGCCCGGCGTGGTAGAGCCGAGCGGTTTGAGGAGCTACGAGGATACGTCCGCATATTTGAGTATATGCGTCGTATAAAAATCGCGGACATACATCAGGGCCAGCAGCGCGCGCCGTACATGGAATCCGTTGTCGGCCTGCTCGAAGTGGATGAATCGCCGGTCCATCAGATCAATGCTGACCCCTCTATATTCATCGGGATATTCTAGGCCATGAGGAAGCGGATGCAGTACTAACGCATCGGGCTTGATGTTTCTGTAGAACGCGATATCGACCCCGTAGGCGCGCGCGTATTCGGCTTCTTTACAAGGATCTACGTCTTCGCCGCGCAGATTCTTCTGCAGGCGCGTGAAGTACCAGACATCCACCTCTGCAAGA
>CAYXAG010000032.1:5348-7262 GCA_964462235.1 uncultured Candidatus Saccharibacteria bacterium | reverse complement strand
AGAGGCTGGGGCATTCTGCGGCCAGGTCATAAAACTCGGGCGGTACATCCCAGCCCTCGGGCCCGATGAGAATTATTTTGCCGCCAAAGTGGCGCAGTCCGACGATGAGTGAGTGTATGGTGCGACTCCCCCAGAGATCCCCAACCAGTCCGAAGGTGAGCGTGCCGTTCTCGAGCTCGGCCCTCCGATGCTCCCGCACGGTATGCAGGTCAAGGAGCATCTGCGTCGGGTGCTCGAGATTGCCGTTTCCGGCGTTGATGAGCATTGCATCCATGCCGTATGCTTCAATGGCGTCGGCCATATGTGGCACTGCAGTCCTGCCTTTTGGGCTATCGTCCCTCACAATGAGTCCATGGCAGCGCGGTCCGAGAATCCGCGTAATGCTCCAGTGGGATTCGCCTTTTGCAGCGCCGGAAAATTCCATTCTGTCGCTGGTTGATTTTCCTCCTAATGCCCGAATCGCATCTTCAAACGAACCTTTGGTGCGCGTGCTGTCGCCCCAAAAGAGTAGTCGGAAGAATAACGGTCTGCCTTTGTGATCCACGAGGCACGAAGCATACGGATCAGGCTCATCTTGCCGGTGCGTTTCTTTCATGATTCGGGTCGTCTCAAAAATCACCTCCAGCGAGGCGCGGTCAAAATCGCGCGCGCTCACAAGATGTCTCCCGCGATACAGCCATGGGTGCCGGATGACTGACATACCCTACCTCCGTACTTCTTGGTTTTTGGAACGCATGAAAGGTCCTCTACGATGTATATCAGGAGGGAGACGAACACGCAAGAGGTGATACGGTCGTACGGCTATTGTCCTATTCGGTATTTGGCAATCCGGTCGCGGAGGCGCGCGGCCAGCTCAAAATCCATTGCTTTGGCTGCCCTTTTCATCTCGCGTTTCAATCCCTTGACGATCTCTCCTGCCGGGCCTTCGGGCAGGATTTCCGCCTCGCTTTTTTGGCTCCGCTCCAGCATTGATTCGCGGATTTCTTTTTTGATCTCTTGGGGCACGATACCGTGCGCGCGGTTGTATGCGTCTTGGACGTTTCTGCGGCGGTCGGTTTCGTTGATCGCCGCAGCCATGGAGCCGGTAAGGGCATCCGCGTACAAGACGACTTTCCCGTCCGTGTGGCGCGCGGCGCGGCCGATAATTTGGAGGAGCGTGGTTTCGTTGCGTAAAAACCCTTCTTTGTCCGCGTCAAGAATCGCGATAAAAGAAACTTCGGGGAGATCCAGCCCCTCCCGCAGGAGGTTGATGCCGACCAGGACGTCGTGCTCGCCGGCGCGGAGCTTTTTTAAAATTCCCGGGCGGTCCAGCGTCTTGATTTCCGAGTGGAGATATTCTGCCTTGATGCCCGCACGAGCCAGGTACTCGGATATGTCTTCTGCTAGGCGCTTGGTGAGCGCCATCACCAGCGAGCGCTCGTTTTTGGCAGCGCGTTTTTTTATTTCCTCGATGACATCCTGTATCTGGCGTTTCGTGGGCCGCACTTCAAGCTGGGGGTCAAGGATGCCGGTGGGACGGATCAACTGCTCCACGATATGCGGCTTTGATTTTTCCAGTTCGTAGGGCGCCGGGGTCGCGGATACATACACGGTTTGGGAGATTCTCTTATTGAACTCCTCAAACATGAGCGGCCGGTTGTCCACGGCAGACGGCAGTCGGAATCCGTACTCAACCAAGGTGGTTTTACGCGCGCGGTCTCCGTTATACATGCCGCGAATCTGCGGGATGGTCGCGTGCGATTCGTCAATGAATGTAAGAAAATCATCCCCGTGCGCATACCGGAAATAATCCAGAAGCGTGTGCGGCGGAGTGCCTGCCTCGCGGAAGTCCAGATGGCGCGAATAATTTTCAATGCCGTTGACGTATCCGGTAGCCGCGAGCATCTCCATATCAAATTCAGTGCGCTGCTTGAG
>CAYXAG010000032.1:0-5338 GCA_964462235.1 uncultured Candidatus Saccharibacteria bacterium | reverse complement strand
CGCGGCTTCCAGTACTTTGCCTTGGGTCCTAAGCCGGGCAAGCCGGTCGTTCAATTCTTGCCGAATGTTCTCCATCGCAAGACCAAGCTTCTCCTGCAGTGTGACGAAGTGCTTGGCAGGAAAGAGGTGAAAGGTCCAGAATTTTTCTGTGCGGGTGTCGGAATTTTTGGCCGGGCGCTTCCGGATGGCAGAAATTTTATTTTTCTCACATTCTATGATGATGACCTCCTCGCCCGACGGGGGATAGATCTCCACGACGTTTTCCCGCGTGCGGAAATGTCCCTGCCGGGGATCAAAGGGATTGCGCGTATATTGGAGGCGGACCAGCCGCTTCATCAGTTCCTGGCGCGATATGTTTTGGCCGATCGCAAGCTCCAGAGACGCTTTGTGGTATTGTTCCGGGCTTCCGACGCCGTAGATGCACGATACCGAGGCCACGATAATGACGTCCGTGCGGGTGAGGAGGGATGCGGTGGACGCATGGCGCAGGGCGTCTATCATCTCGTTAATTTTGGCATCCTTCTCTATATAAGTATCGGTCTGCGGGATATAGGCCTCGGGCTGGTAGTAGTCGTAGTAGGAGACGAAATAGTGGACCACGTTTTGCGGGAAAAATTCTTTAAATTCTTCGTAGAGCTGTGCGGCAAGGGTTTTGTTGTGCGAGATCACGAGCGCGGGTTTTTGCGTCTGCGCGATCACGTTGGCCATGGTGAATGTCTTGCCCGAGCCAGTAACTCCCAGGAGAGTTTGATGCCCTGCTCCGGCAGCAAGATTGGCCGCAAGCCGTTCAATGGCCTGCGGTTGGTCGCCGGTGGGCTTAAATGCCGCTTTAAGACGGAATTTCATAAGGGATATCTTGCGCGTATTGACTTTGGGATATAAGTATAGTATCGTGTTCCGGATAGTCAAATGTCCGGCGCATGTCGGATAGTCGGTAGAATTGCTCTCTCTACTCTAAAGGAAGGATCGCATCATGACGCATGTGAGATTGTCGGCATCCTCTGTCCGGTACGCGCTGACCCACAAGGGTGCGTGCCTCGGTAAGCAGGAGATCAGCGACATGCTCCTGCCCGACATCATGTTGATTGACGAGACCGTCATGCTGGTCATGAGGGCATGGGAGAAGCGGCCGGATTTCCAAAGGGATTTTCTAAGCGGTCTGGTGTTGGCCGCAATAGACAAATCCGATGGTTTGCTGATGAGTTTCCTGAAGGCCTCTGTCGCAGGACTCCCGGACGATTGCGAGGTTCGGGCCCCGGAACTTGCCCCATTGAGTTGGTGCGGGCTTGAGCTCGGCGCTCGGTTTAAAGCGTGCGTGATGGATTGCTACGTGGAATGGATAAGCCCGATCCTGCTCGGGTATCCGGCGGCAGTCGGGCTGGTCAGCACCATCAGATACGGCGCGCCGTTCTATTTCGTACTGCCCGAATGGCTGGGAGCCCAAGAACATTGCGGATACGACTTCCCGATGTCGCCCTACGATCACGCGGCGCATCTGGTCCCGGCGGATGCCATCGAGGAGAAATGCGAAGTGATTTACTTCCCCAGTCGGCGCGGAGAGGCGCAGGCGGTCCAGTCATATCTTGAAAACCACGGCCGCAGAGAAGTCACGGTGCGGTCCGTGTTAGAACGGAACTAACTCCGTTCCAGTCCATCGGGCCTTTGTCATAAAGGCCTTTTTTGTTTATCATAAACGCATGATTTCTTTCTTGGAAGGGACGATGTTGATGGCCGGAGAAAAATTTGCCGTGGTTTTGGTGGGCGGCATCGGCTACCGTGTGTTTGCGGGTGTTGACACGCTTCAAAAAATGCCAGGAAAAGGGGGCCTTATCAAACTTTGGACATACCAATACGTAAGGGAAAATACCTTGGAACTCTACGGCTTCAACCATTATGCCGAGCTGGAGCTTTTTGAAATGTTGATTGCGATTTCCGGCATCGGACCCAAGGGTGCGATCGGGATTTTGGGCATCGCGCCGGTGGATACGCTGAAAAAAGCGATCGGGGCCGGCGATACGTCGTATCTGACGCGCGTCTCGGGTATCGGGAAAAAAATTGCGGAGAAGGTGGTGCTGGAGCTCAAGGAAAAAATGGCGGGCCGGGGGGCCACGGTAGCAGCGCCGGAACTGAAAGAAGAAGCGGACGCGCTGGAAGCGTTGGTCTCGCTCGGGTATTCGCAGCATGAGGCGCGCAGGGTGCTGGGGGAGGGCGAGGGGAGGGGCGGCAGTGTTGAGGCGCGCCTGAAAGAGGCGTTGAAAAAATTAGGAGGCAGGGGATGACGGTATCGGGCGCCTTCTTGCAGTCCCCGGAGTGGGAGAAGTTCCAACGCTCGCTCGGGCGCAGGACCTGGCGCGTGCAGGGGATGCTCCTGATCCGGCACGACCTGCCGTTTGGGATGAATTATTTGTACTGTCCGCGGCCCGTTTGGGGAGGCAAAGGAGAAGGGGCAAGAGAAAAATTCTTTCAAGAGGCGGCCCGGATAGCCCACGATCAAAAAAGTATTTTCATTAAGATTGATCCGGTCAAGCCTCATCAGATGCTACATACGAGGTGGCGCGTGTCGGAACCGCTTCAGCCGTACAGGACCCTGATTATGGATCTTCGGAAATCCGTAGACGAATTGCTTGCCTCCATGCATGAGAAAACGCGCTACAATATCGGCCTTGCCCAACGTAGAGGAGTAACCGTACGAAAGTGCGCGGGCGATGTTTCGGAGGAGGATTTTGAGAACTTCTGGAAGATGCTGCAGGAGACCGGGACGCGGGACGGCTTCCGCATTCACCGGAAACATCACTATCAGAAGTTGCTTCAGACGCGCTCGGCGGAATTGTCCAATGAACTTTTTTTGGCCGAATCAGACGGCGTAGCGCTTGCGGCAGCCGTGGTGAATTTTTACCGTCCTGATGGCGTGGCGACCTATCTGCACGGCGCCTCTTCCCGCACGCACCGGGAACTGATGGCTCCGCATCTCCTGCATTGGCGTATTATGGAGGATGCCAGCGCGCGGGGTTTTTTGCAGTATGATTTGTGGGGGATCGATGGAAAGAGATGGCCGGGCCTGACTCGTTTCAAACAAGGGTTTGGCGGAGGTACGATCGCGTACCCCGCAAGCATGGACATAGTATATCGGTCGGTCTGGTACGGGATCTACAGACTCAATAAATATATAAGGAAGGCGTGAGCATGGAAAAAGCGGCGCGCATGTTGAAAAGGTTTCTTCCGCGAAGTATTTTTGTGCGGGGCCAGAACGCGTATCACTTCGTGTTGGCGTTTGCGGCCGCCCTCCGCTACGGATTTCCCGGGCGGGGGATGAGAGTGATTGGTGTCACCGGCACAAAAGGAAAGACGACAACGGTGGCACTCTTGCATGAAGTCCTGGCCGCTTCCGGAGCCAAGGTCGCGTCCGTGTCGTCCGTTTGCTTGCGCATCGGAGACCGCCAGACGCCCAACGATTTGAAGATGACCATGCCAGGCAGATTTTTTATACAAAGATTCCTGCGAGATGCGCGACGCGCCGGCTGCGCCTACGCGGTGCTGGAGGTAACCTCGCAGGGCATTGTCCAGTCGCGGCACAGATTCATTCCGTTCCATGCCTCTGTCATGACGAACGTAGCACCGGAGCACCTGGAGGCCCACGGCGGTTTTGAGTCGTATCTGCGCGCCAAATTGGATCTTTTCTGGCGGATGCCTCGGGAAAGCGTTGCGGTCATCAACTGGGATGATCCGTCATGGCAGAGATTTGCCGCAGCCACGGCGGCCCACAAAGTTTGGTACGCAAAAAATGGCGTTGTCAAAAATGGGGACGAGTGGAAGGTGGAGGAAATCGTGGTAGACGAGACGGGTATCGCGTTTGCATGCGGAGGCGAGCATTTTCGGTCTCGGCTTGTAGGCGAATTCAATTTGTACAATATCTTGGCGGCTGTGGCGCTTGGTCTTACCGAGCACGTAGCGCCCGGACATATCGCGGAGGCAATCGCGCGCGTCTCGGCGGTGCCGGGGAGAATGGAGTTTGTTCAGCATGAGTCTTTTGCCGTCATTGTGGATTACGCGCATACGCCGGATTCGCTGCGCAGCGTCTATGGGTTTTTAAAGACCCATAAAAAGCCGCGCGCGCCGGGCGGCAGATTTGTGTGCGTTTTGGGCGCTGCGGGCGGAGGCCGCGATGCCTGGAAAAGGCCGGAGTTTGGGAAAATCGCAAGCGAATTTTGCGACGAGATTATTTTGACTAATGAAGACTCGTATGACGAAGACCCCGGCGCAATCGTGGATGCTATAGCCGTCGGTATCGGCCCGAGCCACGAATTCAGAAAGATTCTGGATCGGCGCGAGGCGATATACTCGGCGTTGCGCGATCGTGCTGTGGGCGATATAGTGGTCATCACGGGAAAGGGCGCGGAGCCGTGGATGATGGTTGAGGGCGGCCGCAAGATCCCATGGGATGATCGCAAGGTTGCCCGTGAGGTGCTGGAAACATCGGAGCCGGCGCCGCGCCGCAAACAAGATGGCAAACACATTTGATTTGCAAATTCAAACTACGGCATCCGACGGCAAACACTCGCCGAGCGAAGTCGTGGGTATGGCGCGTATGCGCGGCCTTGCGGCAATCGCGATAACCGATCACGATACGGTAACAGGAGTGGAGGAGGGCGTAACGGCCGGACGATCATCGGGGGTGCGCGTGATCCCGGGGATTGAGATATCTGTTGAAGAGAGGGGGTCTCATATCTTGGGATACGGAATAGATATCAAAAATACGGAGCTCCTGCATGCGCTTGAAAAATCTCGGCAGGGCCGCATTGAGGGCGCAAAAAAAATGACGGAAAATCTGAAGCGCGCCGGATTTGTGCTGGAATGGGACGATGTGATCCGTCAGGCAACCGGTGCGGTGGTGGCGCGGCCGCATCTTGCGCGTGCGGTTTTGAGCCGTCCGGAAAATAAAGAGAAACTGGGCGGAATCGCAAGCGTCCATGATTTTATAGAAGCGTACCTCACGGATGACAGTCCCCATTACGTGCGCCGGGCCCATAACGCCGCACGGGATGCGATTGCGCTGCTTCACGGCGCGGGTGGCGTGACGGTATGGTCGCATCCGGCGATCCATTTTACGGATCACCCGGAGGAGTTGGAGTCATTTTTGAATCAGTTGCGGGAATGGGGGATTGACGGAGTGGAAGTCTTTAATCCATCGCATACGGAAAATGACGCAGGGTCTCTCCGCGGCCTTGCGGGAAAATATGACCTGCTGTGCACCGCCGGATCGGATTTTCACGAAGAGCGAGCGAGCCGCCGCGACGCACGAGGCCTGCATGCGGCGGAATTTGTCGGCGACTACGAGACG
>CAYXAG010000031.1:0-7901 GCA_964462235.1 uncultured Candidatus Saccharibacteria bacterium | reverse complement strand
TTCTTCTTCAACCATGGGAAAGAATTATAAATGATAAATTATAAATGCTGAATAACGGGAAATGCTGAATGATAAATGCAGAATGCTAAATAAAAAAGAGGATTCTGTTAATTCTGCATGTATCATTTATCATTCTTATCATTGCTGATGATTTTCTTCTTTTTGAAATAATACCACCATAACGGCGTTATCCAAAGCGCAAGCAACACCCAGTCGCCCAGCTCCAGAGGAAGACCGAAGAGACCGGTTTGCCCCACAAGCTCTTTAATGCCATGCGCGTGCGGAGGCAATGCCAAATGGAATTGATCAACAATTTTTCCTAACACAAGCTGTTCCTGGGTAATGCTTTCAAGAAGCGTGTGCTGCCCGGAATAGACCCACCATGCGTGGCTGAACAGTCCAAGCACTAAAATAAACCCGGCAACACATACCATGCCCCACCCCGTTGCGCGCTCAACCGCATCTTTACGCTTCACAAGCCAGGAAAGCGCATTAACGCCAAAAATGCCCAAGACCGCAAGCAGGAGCAGCGGAATTACTCTTCCTATTGCATGGATGAAGAAAAGAGACCAGCCATAAAAAATACTTCCCGAAACCGCGATACGCGTGAGAATAACGGGTGTTGCCGGATGCGGACAGCCGACACCGACATTACCCAGAAAAAGACCAAGCAATAAGGCCTTAAGATAATCACTTTGCTTTTGGATAAATGCGGGAGCCGAGCCCGTATAGGTTGGCATACGCACATTGATAAGCCCGATTTCTCCCAGCGCAAATATGTAGGCAAAGACACCGGCGACAAAATAAAGCCAATTTTTTACCGCTTCAAGCGGCGCGCCCAATGATCCGATTGCCACTTGCCCGATAATCGCGGCAATGACTCCGTAGGCGCTCAGCATCAAAGCAACCCCGAGACCGAAACAACACGCAATGCCAAGACCTTTTGCCGCTCCTTTGCCGATTGAGAGCGGTACAATCACAAATGCAAGCGGCAGCGTGCAGGGAAGCACGATCATCGTAAGCCCCGCGGCAAAGCTGAACAAATACCAGCCAAATCCTACGGGTGTCGCGGGTCCTAAAAAGAAAAACCAAAACATTCCCACGGCAATGATCGCCCCAAGACCGGCAATAAGAGAGACAAGCAATGTCTTAAGATGGCTGTCGGTGCGCGCCATAACTAAAAGTTACCCATGTTCGTTTGAAGATTCCGGCATAAGCGCAATTTCTTTTCTTTCCGTCCATGCCATGCCCGCAACAGCAAATCCGGCGCCCAGCAATCCGATATCGCGGAAGGTAATCGGGTCTATACCCACGAATAAAATAATAAGCGCCATTTCAAGGATCGTCAGAAGTGAGCCCACGCGTATGCACGATCGCGGCAAAAACCATGCGAGAAAAACAAACCCAATCGCCATCTCCCCCATTCCTTGCACGCGCAAATAGGTATCAATAGCGGCAATGTGGGTCACGGCTTGGGAAAACCATGAGGGCACAAATCCGTACCAATGCTGCGGCTTTGCAAAAAGGTCATACCCCGAATACAGATACATCATTCCAAGACCAAGACGCAGACTCCACTCGGGATTTATTTTTTTAAGGGCATTCATCATGAGAGACGCATGCGATACACGCTATGATAGCTCTTTTAATTTTTGAATGAATTTATCTTTATCAAATCCGCCGGTAGCCCAAAGTTCGCCGTTGAGGATTATGCCCGGCGATGCGAATATCATAAATTTTTGCGCAAGCTGCTGCCCCTGGTCTGTCGTGACATCGGTTTTTTTGTACGCCACATTCGGCCAATCCCTCTCTATCGCATGCCAAAATTCTTCAAATGCCCGGCATACATGGCACCCGGGAGACACCAATTCTTCAAGAATGACTTGCTTCATTGCTTCTCAAAACCATTTACGGAACCGTAACGCCATGGTGATTAAAAATATCATTCACCTTCTCGAGATCAACGTCGCATGGTTTTGGTTCGCTCGTAAGCGCTTTATAAAATTCTTGTATTGAATGCGGGTGGTGAGGCGGAGGCGGATCGTCAATTGTTTTATTTATCGCTTTCCAGATGCACGCAAAAGGAATGGAAACGCCGTCGTGATCCGTATCTTTATCGCCGGTACCCGTGGCGTCTCCGTCAAAAAGATCCCACAGAATGCCAGCTACCGAGCCCTCAACATCGTCTCCCTTTTCTTTATTATCGTGCATGGTATCCTCGCCGGTGTTTTTGCATTGATCGTTTTCCAGATCTTTCTCCGGAGTAAAATGCTCGGTCGCATGTTCTTCGCCGGCATCAATATACATCGGATCTTTTCGCTTGGCCGCTGACGAAAAATCCGCCCATCCTTCTGACCATGCGATCTCTTCTCCTTTCCCGAGATGGCCCCTATTAAGATGTTCATCATACTGGTGGGCCCCGCCTTCAAGCTCCTGATGATTCTTTTCCCACAGAAAATGATGGTCTAGCTCGTGATAAAGCACGGAGTCATCAAACACATCATCGGATGAAGACGGATGCTCGTGTGAGGGTCTGTTAATTTGAATATCTCTTTTCCCATGATCATGCTCATAGTGACTGTGATCAGTAGTTCTCGTGATATCGGGAATCGGAATATCCGCATGCTCATTCGTAAGTCCTATCTCTTGAAGGAGCCACAACTTTCCGATAAGCACTCCCAACTCCAGATAAATCTTTTTTAATCTCTCAACGAGATCTCTTGAGTTGTCGGGGTGGTCAGGATCTTGAAATACGTCGCTCCGAGCCGCGAGCGCTTCAATGCATTTCTTCAATTCCGCGCGGGCTTTTTCCAGAATCTCGCGGGCGCCTTTTATATCCGGCGGAGCGGCATGAAGTTTTTCTTGCGCTTTTTTTATATCCTCAATGATCTTATTAAGTTTTCTGATGATCTCGTCAAGCGTGGACAAGCCGTCCCGATGATCCTCCTGTTGAAGCAGCGGTTGCTCAAAAAGCAACAAGTATACGCTTCTTTGGAGATTGACAAGCGTAGAAATTTCATTTGCTTTCATTGCGATGTCCCGGATATGAAGCGCCGTCAGATCTGAAAGTACTGCATCTAACTCGTCCGCCTCTGCTTGCGGCTCACTTTCGGGCGCATCGCGAGAAACCGAAAGCTGATCGTGCGCTGCCGCAATGCGTTCCCGCGCAACTTGCAACAACTGCTCAATTTCCTCCATGGAGTACTGGCGCGTATTCATGCTTTGTTCCAGCAAAACGTTCTTTACCTGCTCAAGAGAGGTGTCCGCATCGCGGATTGCCGCATACGTTGGTGCTCCGGTATCGCGGCTGCGCCGAGCGATACGCAACGCAATGCGAAGAAGATCATTTTGCGCATCAGTAAATCCCGCCTGCAATTCTTCAACTGTGACGTTCGCCAGAGTCCCGTTACGGAATATATAAAAAGCCGCTCCCTCGGCGCCGAGACTGTTTTGAACGGTAAGCAAAACAAGAGAACCTCTATCGGAAGGAAACGTATGCGTTATACGCGATCCTGTCACGGGAAGCTTTTCATCATCAAAAAACCATTGGTACGCGACAAGCGCTTTGCCGGAACCATCGCGGGAAAGACCGGCATCCAAAAGAGTCGGCGCGCCTTGAGAAGACGGCAGCGCGCGCGCTATGGGAATAGGACGCACAGAGACGATAACGTCAATCTCTTTTGCCCCGACCGCACCCTCCAAACTTTGCATCGTTGCTCTCAATCGGTATGTACCCGGATCAAGACGAGCGATATCCCAATACGCCAGAAAGACATCGCGCCGATCAGCTGAATCGGCAATGCCTCCAGTATCGGTATCAATCTCTCTCCATTGATTATCTTTTTGATATTCAAAACGCGCCCACGCAATACGTTGAGAGAGATTTTTGGCGGTTGCCCGTATCTCGCCTCCGGTAAAGACATCCCCGTTTGCGAGCCCCACCCACGCCACGTCAGGAACAGAGGAGATACTCTTGCGCAAGATACCGGAAAATCTGCTTGCCAAGAGAACGCCGACCAATAATATACCGATGATGATAAAAAAGTATCGCATCATACAGACATATTATAGCACAAACTTTATAGCCATCCCGAAGGGGTTTTCCACATCCATGCTGTGGCGTATGCGCCACAGCATGCAAACACTAACGGGGGCCCGCCGGAGAGAATTTTTTCTTTCGCCAATGCCTGAAAATGGTCGTCAGGCCGCGGAGGCCATCCCGCGCGCCGATTTTTTTGCCTTCGCGAAAGGTGCGGGGATGGTAATGAATCGGCACCTCGGCAATCCGGGTGCCTTGCGCGAGAAGACGCGCCGTCACTTCAACTTCAAATTCAAATCCGTTGCTGGAGAGCACCATTGTTTTGACCGCCGAACCAGGAAAAAGCTTGTAACCCGTGTAGATGTCGGTCAGCGAGGAGCCAAGACAAAAATTCGCAAGCGCGGTCAGCACTTTCACGCCGAGCACATAATGAGGGTAGCCCTTGCGTTCGGGCGCCAACTCCCGCGAGCCGTATACTGCGGCCTTCCCGTCGTAACGATCAAATGCCGCCAAGAGAGCAGGGATATCTTCGGGATCGTATTCCAAATCCGCATCCTGGATGATGACCGCATCTCCGGTGGCAGCAGCCAGACCCGTGCGGATCGCTGCACCCTTGCCTTTATTTTGGTCATGGCGCAGAAAACGGATATCCCCCGCAAACGGCGCCAGACGCTCTGCGGTTTTATCGCGCGAGCCGTCATCCACCACGATAATCTCCTTGCCCCAGCCCGGCAACGCCACAGTGAGCAATTTTCCAGCCACGGCCGCAATCGTATTTTCTTCGTTATATGCCGGAACAATGATGGAAAGAGTCTGCATCGGTATCTTAAAAAAATATTTCGGACCTTTTTAGCGTAGCACGGCCCCGGCAAGTTATCCACAGAAGTCGCCTTGTCACCTATCTGCCGCACGCCTATACTTATAACATAATAAAGAAAAAGGCCTGTCGCTATTTCCATAAATAATTTATATTTCTCTCTTTCTTATGAATAACGCAAAACTCATCGTCATAGCCGCAATAGCCATCGCCATCGGAGCGATCTCCGGCTACGGCTACGGCCAGAAAACAGGATATGCGCGAGGCACTGGCGACGGATACCAGCGCGCCCAAGGCGATTTTAAAAATCTGCAGGCTGCGGCGGCGCAGAAAGCCGCCCAGGAAGCGGCAAAAACAGCAAACCCGTTCCAGACGGCAAACCCCCTCCAGAACGTAACGACCAACCCGTTTGAAAAGACGCAGAAAATCCTGAATCCGTTCCAATAACACTCCTGCCATGAACTTTTCTTATTCTATGATCACCCGATCCCGGATACGTTCCATCCTGATCGCTTGCTCCCTAATGCTCGTGCCGGCGATATATGCGCTCGCACAGACCCCGCCCTCTACGTCAGCGCCTGCGGATGTTTCAGCCGCACTCCAGGACCTGAGTCAGCGGACCGGACAGTCCATTGCCACTCCCCAACAAGCAAAAGCTCTTTGCGACCAGCCGAAATTTGTGGCCGACTGCGCTGCGGTCGGAAAAGCCCATCACCTCTATGCTCCGGATGAAGAAAAGCAGGCTGATGCCGTGCTGGAAGGCCTGAAAGGTAAAATTTTGGATCAGCTGAGACAATGCCAGGACCAAGCATGCCTTGCGGATGTGGCGCGTCATGTCTCTAGCGAAATTAGCAGCGTCAATCCCCAAATTGCAAGCCAGCTTGACCTTACTCCACAAAAAGTCGCCCAAAGCCAGGCCATTATCAATGCCGCTACGGATATCGGGGTAGACCCCAACCAATGCCGCTCTTTGGATCCGGATACGGCCCCGGTTGGGCTCCTGCGCAGTTGCGCAAAACTTGCCAAAGACCCACGGGTACAAAGTATACTCCCGCAATCCGCACGCCAGAATGCGGCGCGAGCCGACAACACAGCCAGTCTTGCCGAGGCGCTCGCCAAAGGCGAGTTCCAGTGCGGAGACAATACCATAAACGGCTGCGGCAATTTCTGCCTGAATCCAGCTCCAGGAGCCACGGTCGCTAACATCCCGCCGGTGTGCAGGGAAATCGCGCAGAAATTTTTTGCTCCTGACGGAGAAAAACATCTGGAACAAGCCTACCAGCACGTCAGCGACACAAAACATGCAGCCGACGAGCAAGCGTCCCATGCCGTATTCACGACAACCGACGGGACGATTCTCGCAAATCCGCAGCAAATCGGCCGATACCTGCAGAGTCAGGCGCAACAAGGCAATATAGAGGCCGTGTCCAAGGGCCTTGATTTTATGCAGGCCCAAGGATTCATCGGATCGGAAGACAAAGAGTTCGCGCTCAAGATGATGCAAAATATCAGGAGCAAGGGAGGAGGCACAAATCTGGATGCATGCAGCAAGGACCCGTCCTCGTGCCGCGACATTCTGTCCGACGACCAGCAGGGGCAGCTTGACGTATCGGATCAAGTACAGGAGACCATGCGCCAATCCATCGGGCTTGATCCCGGCCAATGCCAACAAGCCGGATCGGATTCGGCCATCGCGCAAAAATGCCTTAAGGGCGCCAAACAAGCAGTCTCGCGACTGGAGGGACTTGCCAACAACTCTCCCGGCATTCAAAACGCCATAAACCACATCAAAGAAAATATCGCCCGGAGTCAGGACTTTGCGACCAGACGCGACGAGCTTCAGCAGACCTTCCAGCAAAGCGGGGGTCCGGGCGGATGCAGGACGCAAGGCGAATGCAACAGCTACTGCTCGGATCCGGCGCATGGGGCCGAGTGCATCGCGTTTGGAGCAAAAGCCGGCATTGCCGGTTTCAAAGGCCAGGAGGCTGTCCAACGGTTCCAGCAATTCAATGACGCATTTGGGTGGCCGGAGACGCTTCCTTCCCTACCCTCGGTATCGGGAGAAAACGGATCAACGCCAGGGGGACAGACACCATTTTCCGGAGTGCTGCCGTCTCAATCCGGAACGCCGTCCGGACCCGGAGCTCCACAACGAGGATTCGGGCCGCAGCCAGGGCCTTTCTCCGGCCAGACGTCATCCGGAGCCGGTGGGCCGAGCGAAGACTGCCTCTCCTTTATTTCCCAGGGCGATTTTGCCAAAGCAAAAGACGCATGCGCGCCAGCAAGCCGGGGGCAAAATCGGGAACAAGATTTCGCGCCTCCACAAAATCAGCCTCCGGCAGGCAGCGAAAACGGATCATTCCAGAGAGGCCAATCCGATCAGGGCAGACCCAACAGAATGAACCGCGGATTTTTTCCAAACCCATCAGGACAACAGGATAAAGAACATAACGGCACCCAAACACAAAATCAATTCCCCTTCTCGGATAGAAACCAGCCTGAACAGATGAGGCGTCCTCCGTCTGGCATGCCAAACTCATTCCCATTCCGATCGGTTGGGGACGGCGAAAATTCCGGACAACGTCCCGGATCCTTTCCAGACCAGATACAGATGCAAAACAGGACATTTTTTGGATCCCAGCCCGGCGCAAGCCCAACCGACCAAAATAGCTTCCCCTCCGGAAACATGAGACAGATGCCTGCTGGCGCGCCGCAGTCAGGCAACACGATACCTCAAGGGCAGGAGCAGTTTAATCAACAAATCCCTCCGCCGGGATCCCAATTTCCGTCTCAATTCCCATCCGGTTCTCAATTCCCATCCGGTGGAGATTCCTCTTTCCCGCCGCCCCCATCCGGAGGGGAGATTCCGCCGCCGCCTTCCGGCGGAACATCTCCACCCCCTCCTTCTTCTTTCCTCCCTCAAAGATCCAGTGTCGGGGCGATCCTCCAAGGCCTGAAGCCGGTTCTTGACTTCCTCCACACGAATTAAATTACAACTTACGCGTTTGACCTTTAATTTGATATTGGGTAGTGGCAGTGAGATAA
>CAYXAG010000030.1:3152-7977 GCA_964462235.1 uncultured Candidatus Saccharibacteria bacterium | reverse complement strand
GTTTCGGAAGTTTTGGAAGAATCGGTCCGCGTTTGCGCCAATGCCCGAGAGCGTACAACCCAGTTTCCGTCCGATCCCCGGCGTGCGCAGACTGATCTGGAGAAACGCCCGCATATTGGCGGTGCACAGGTTAATACCCGAAAGGTTATTGAGAAATTCTCCTCCGGCAAGGTCGGTTTCTTGCCGGAACGCAGCATCAAGATTTGCGACAAAGCCGACATTTTTGCCGTTGTTCCCCTGGATCCAGCCGACAATCTGGCTGGTAATGGCATGTAGGAGAGTGCCGGCGACAATGCGCGCCGCCAGGTCCAGCACATATTTTTTGAGAGTGTCCATGGAGAGCAGCCCGACCCCCGGGGGATTGGTAAGCGCAATAGTGGGGACAAAAAGCGGGACAGCGGCGCGCGCTTCCGAAACCGGCACCAGAAACTGGACCGCGACGAAGAGGATGACAAGAGCAAGAATGCCAAGAGTTTTTTTTGTCGGAAGAAATAAACGCATGGTTCTCTAAAACGTAATATGCCGTTTATCCAATCCTGCTTGAATGTTTTGATTCAAGGTTTGGAGATTTTCCTGAAGTGCGAAGTAGGGCCGGATCGCCGAGAGAGCGGTTACCGGGTCTTTCTGGACGTTGCGGAAGCTGGAGGCGATATCTCGGAGCTGGAGCATGGCATTGAGGATTTGCAGCTCGTCCCTGGCAAAAGGAACAGGGGTTGGTATTTTTTTGGCCCGCGTGACTGCCGCGTCATAGGCCTTGATATAAGCGTCTAGCTGTATCAGAGAGCCATAGTCTTCGTTTTTCATGGCTTGGACCACGATAAGTGCCTCCGGTTGGGTAAGGTCGCGGAATGATTCTTGCACAGTGGCGGCAAGCTGTTCGGCCCACGCCTTGATGGCCGCTGTACTTTCGTTCGGGGTGGTCGCGATGTCATGCAAAGAGAGCAGGGGTGCGTTGGCTGCGTATCGGGGAAGATCGCTGACGATCTGGCTGCCAATTGCTTTCGGGTCAACGGAACGGGACGGGTCAACGAGTTGTTGGGCGATAATCTGCTGGCCAAGGGCAGTGGCCAGGCGCTGGGTGAGATTGGGTGAAGGTGGCGTATCGCTTTCGTCAGCAGAAGACAGCGCCGGAGTGGATGTCGCCACAAAATCGTTGGGTCCCGGCTTCAGGGGATCGCGTCCCTCTTTTACTTCCTCGCCATCAGGCGTGCCGTCCCCGTCCGTATCGGGGTTATGCGGATCCGTATGAAAGATCGCCTCCTCCCAGTTCGGAAGCCCGTCCCCGTCGCTATCCTGGGTCAGCGCGCGAATCTGTGTCTCGCGCGCCTGCCGTAACGCCAATTCTTGGTCCAGGCCAGGATTTGATTTCTGTTTTTTGGAGGAGTGCCGCAGGAGAATTATCAATGCGGCGATCGCCAAAAAAGCGAGTAGCCATTTTGCTTTTCGCGACTTCCAAAATAGGCTGTGTCGTACCCACATGCTTCAGCGCATTATACCTCAAGTTAGCCATATATAATAAGAAAACCGCTGTGGATAACTGTCATTGTCCATAAAGTGCCTGCATGAGGCCTGATGCGTTTATCCGTCAGGGGTGTTATGATGCAAACATGAGGCGCTTTTTATGCATAGCCGTCTCTGCGGCGCTGGTTGTTTCTATGGCTGACGCGAATTACGCCAAGGCGCAAGCCGTGCCGGGTTTTGGCGATCTTGCCATATACACCATACCGTGCGATGTGCCTCCGGCATTCCTTACCTATGCCGTTCCTATCGGTGCGTCGCCTCCGGCCTACATGTTTCTTTTCCCCGGGACGATCTATTGGCCATTTTATGTTCCCTATCAACCCGCGAGCTTTGGTTTGGGACTGTATGTTCCTGTTTTGATCCCTTGCGGGATTTATGTAGGTGTTACTATAGTGATCGTCGGGTATGGAGTGTTTGCACTCTGGGGAGCCTCAAGCCCATAGACCATGAAAACAGCGCTGGTTATTATTTTTATCATCGGGGTCGCTGCCTCTTTTTTTCTGAAAGGACAGTTTTTTCCAGAGAGAAACATTGGGAAGGGGCTTCCGATTTTAAGTTCTCCGCAGATTTCCTCCCGATTGACGATTCCGGAGCTCCTAAGGCGTCTCACGCAGCCGCAGGCAGAAGTTGTGCGGTCAGAGAGAGGTCCCGCTGTTTTGCCAAGCGAGGGCGCGGTCAGGGTGGAAAATGTCCCTGCCCCGATACTCTCACTTTTGCCGATACCCATTTTTCAGCGACCCGTACCTCCGGCGAAATCCGGTGCGGAGCGAACTCCGGTTTCAAAATCGGAGGTTTCTCTCCCAGCGCTTCCCGCGACTTCTTCTTTTGGCATCCCGGTTTCTCCCGCGCCTCTTCCTACGTCATCTTTCTCGGCGTTCCTTCTGTCCCTGCCACCGGAGCTTGGCCCCGTGCGTCCCTATGTTCCGTCTGAATCCCAACAGCCCGCTTTTTCTCTCTCGCCCGAACTTGTTTCAATGCGCACAGCCATGATCGCATCCGGCACGATTCTCTCTACCGAATTTTCAGAGATCAAAAACAACGACGACATTGAAGCGTTTTTGCTCAAAATGATAGAGTGGAAAGGAATCCAGGTCGGCGCGTCAAGCGCAGACATTGCGGCTTCGCAAGGGCGCATCAGGGCCGCGTATGACCGCTTGAAATTGAAATAGAGAGCGCGCGGACAATCCAGGCCCAGTTTTCGCGGGAGAGCTCCTGTGGGCGTGAACTTACTCTAACTCCGGCGCGGGCGAGTATCTCCTCAATGCGTTTCTTGGGGGCAAACGCCCGCAGCGTTCCCCCCAGCATTTTTCTCTTTGACGAAAATCCTTTTTTCGCGACGCTAAAAAACGCTTCGGGCAAGACGCCGTTTTTTACGAAAAAATCTTCGGATATGCGGGAGATTTTGATAAGAGACGACGTCACTTTGGGTTTGGGCCGAAAGCAGGATGCTGGAACATCGGCGATGATGCGCGCATCGGCGTATGAGTGTACCAAAAGTGCGAGCATATTCATATCCGGGGGTTTGGCAACGATGCGTTGGGCAACTTCTTTTTGAATGGCGAGCACCAGAGAAGTTGGGCGATTTTTTGTCTCAAGCAGCATTCGGATCAGGCGTGCTGTGAGATAGTAAGGGATATTCGCGGCGACTTTGTATCCGGGTGGCAGGGTCGCCAGATCAAAACGCAGGATATCCCCTGTGACGATAGCGACATTTGAGATGCCCTTATTGGCAAGCGCGTCAGCAAGGCCTCCGGCGAGGTCTTGATCTTTTTCCACGGCAATAACGCGCCCCGCGCGCTTGGCGAGCGCGCGGGTAAGCACGCCTGTGCCCGGGCCGATCTCAAGCACGGTGTCATCCGGTCCCAGATCCGCAGCTCCTATGGCGGCATCAGCCACCCATGGGCACGTAAGAAAATGCTGTCCGAGTGATTTTTTTGGTCTGATACGCATAGTATCAACTGTAAAATACGGAGCGTTGGGTACACTTTTGAGACAATGGGAGGCGAGGGCTGCTTGGTTCTGATCTGGTAAGATCAGAAGCCCTCGCCGACCTTAGCGAGGACGCCGAGTGGCGCGGCCGAGCGTGTTGAGAAAGTGTGCACAACGCTCCGAGATATATCATATCAACTTCAAAGATGGATAGTCGGCTCTTCATCAACTTCCAGGAGACACTCCGGGATTTCTCCGAGAAAGCGCGACGGAGGATTTGCCTGGGTGGAGCCGAAGCGGGTCCGGGTCGCTGCCAGGGAAAGGAAGACTTTTTCTTTGGCACGGGTGAGGGCCACATAGCAGAGCCGCCGTTCCTCTTCCAGTTCTCCACCTATGTCCGTGAGCGCGCGCGCATGGGGAAACATTCCTTCCTCCAGCCCCACGATGAATACCGCGCGAAACTCCAGGCCCTTGGCCGCATGGATCGTCATCATGGTAACACCCTCCTGTTTCCCTTCCGAGATATCCTCTTCGGACATGAGAGCCACGTCCTCCAAAAGTTTCTCAAGGCCCGCCGGCGGATCCGGCTCGTCGTAATTTTTTGCCAAACTCACGAGTTCCTCAATGTTTTCCCAGCGTTCTTCGGATTTTTCCGAGGCGTCATTCAGATATTCGCGGTAGCGGATTGTTTTAAGGAGATGGCGTACAAATGAGCTGGCCCGTTCCTCCTTGATCCGGCCGCGCAGATCCTGCATGAGGCGATCAAACGCCGTAAGCGCTTCATGCGATTTGCGGGGCGCCCGCGCGTGGCGGGGCACTTCTGTCCCGAGATATTCGGAAAGGAATTTGAGCAGCGCCACTTTCCCGATGCCGCGGCTTGGCACATTGATAATACGTTTCAGACTGACGAGATCACGCGGATTCATCGCCAGGCGCAGATAGGCAATAATGTCCTTTACTTCTTTGCGCTGATAAAACCGGAGGCCGCCGACGATAACATAAGGGAAATGGTGTTCCAGAAAAACCTGTTCCAGCATCCGCGACTGGGCGTTTGTCCGATAGAGAATGGCAATATCGCGGGGCGCATAGGAGCCGGCCGTAAGTTCCCGGATTTGTTCAAGCACAAGCTCTGCTTCGGCGCGTTCATTTTCAACGGCCGCCAGGCGGATGGGGTCTCCAGCGCCTTGCGCGGTCCACAGGCGCTTTTCTTTTTGGACGCGGTTATGTCCGATAAGAGCAGCAGCAGCATCCAGAATCGTCTGGGTTGAACGATAGTTTTGATCCAGAACAATGACTTTTGCGTCCGGCCAGTCGCGTTCAAAATTGAGGATATTCCGGAAATCTGCCCCGCGGAACGCGTAGATTGCCTGGGCGT
>CAYXAG010000030.1:0-3142 GCA_964462235.1 uncultured Candidatus Saccharibacteria bacterium | reverse complement strand
TCATCCCCCACCACCGCCAGATTCCGGTATTTGGCGGCAAGCATGTTTATCAGGGCGTATTGCGCGGCGTTGACATCCTGATATTCGTCCACATTGCAGTAGCGGAATCGCTCCTGATACGAGGCCAGGATCGCAGGATATTTACGAAAAAGTGTGACACTCGCCATAAGCAGATCGTCAAAATCCAGCGCGTTTGCGGCCTTCAGCTCCTTCTGATATTGCACATAGACGCCGTGAAGAGTCCTGGGGAAAAGATCCGCAAGACCCAGCTGCTCGGCATATTGTTCCGGCCCGATGAGCTCGTTTTTCAGACCCGAGATGGTATGGGCGATCATGCCCGGCGGGAATTGTTTAGGGTTGATCCCTTGCTCTTTGGTGACTTCCTTCACGAGCGAGAGCGCATCGTCATCGTCAAAAATCGTAAAATGAGGAAGATATCCCGCGCTCCCGGCGTGAGAGCGCAGTATTCTTACGGCCAGCGCATGAAACGTGCCTATGTAGAGTCCATTTGTCTTGCCTGCGGCCTGACCCGCCAGATGCCCGATGCGTTCCTTCATTTCCTGTGCGGCTTTGTTGGTGAATGTCACGGCAAGGATTTGTTCAGGCGGAACTCCGGATGAGAGGATATAGGCGATGCGCCGTGTGATGGTTGCTGTTTTGCCGGATCCGGGCCCGGCAAAGATTAAAACCGGCCCCCGGGTCGCCAGAACCGCTTCGCGCTGTTTTTCATTCAGGCCTTCTAGTGGGTTTTCCATATCTTCACCGTCTTCAATGTTGAACGGGGGTGATACGAAAGACATTTTTGGGAATCTGGTATCGCTTAATCGCTTGCCGGTTCGTGTCGTTCTCGCGTAAAAATATCAGGGCGTTTTCATCGGCAAATACCGGCGCCCAATCCGGATCATTGAGCCGTGCGGCCAGAAAGCTCTGCGCCCAGGGCGTTACGTCGCGCCAGAAGAAAAAGATCGCGTTGAAACGGTATGCTGCCTGCGCGGCGCGCCATGCGTCGCTTCTTTCCTGCATCGGGATATAGGTGTCTTGGAAAAACGACGCGGGGTAGGCCTCGGGCCGATTGTCCGCAAAGATCTTTTCTTGAGGGAAGAGGTGAAAAATAAGATACCCGCCGATGTCATAGTTGTTGAAAATGGGCCCGTGCAGATCGTTGGCTTTGAAAAAATCCGCAGCCCGGGAATTGTTTGAGGCAAGACCCAGACCGAACTCGTGCCAGTATGGAAATTCAGCCTGCAGGTGCCCGAAGCTTGCCGGGATAAAGAGTAACGCCAGAATGGCGGCCGCACTCACCGCGGCAGGTGTATCAAGTCGCACGATCAGTTCGCGTCTCCGCGATGCCGCCAGATTTGCCGCGATAATGGGCAGGGAGAAGAGCCCAAAGAGCGCCAGATTGCGGACTTGCAGCCACGCCATTGTGCTCGCCCCTAAAGCCAAGAGCGCGTAGGCGACTCCCACATTCTTTTGTTTCAGGAAGCGTATCACGAAACTTGCGGCAAGCAGGATAAAGAGTCCTTTGAAGATCAAAAAATTGGGGTCTGCCATGATCCGCTCCATAAACCACACCGGCTGGTTTTCGGCGACCCGATAGCCGTAATTTCTCAAAATAGTGAAGGGCGCGCTGATGCCAGAAAAGCCAAAAGGATTCACGAGCATGGCGCCAGCCACAAGGGCAAGGGTGGCGCCCAAGACGCGCATCCGCTTCCTTGACGCCTTGCTCCAGACCCATGCTTCTATCAGGAATGCGGTTACGATAAGCGGACCGAGGAAAAAATAGATATGAGTATTGACCCAGAGAATTTCTCCTGCTGCCAGCGCCAGGGCGCGCGGCAAGAACTTTTTGCCTTCAGGCATGCCGACGAGCAGCCAGATGAAGATTCCGGCCAGAAGATAGCTGAATACCTCGGGCCGGATTTCGGTGCGCTCGGCAAGAAGGAACAGCGTCGGAATTGCAAGAAGCGATGAGACGCCGTTCCCCGCTTCTCTTCGGGCAAGAGCGAGAAAAATAAGAAATGAGCCGAGACTCATGCCTATAAAAAAAATATGCAGGCCCGTAAATCCCGCGAGCCGCCAGACAAAGTAAAAAAGCAACCCGCTCCCCCAGTGGTGATTGACAGTCGGAAAGGATGATTGCGTATAGGAATAGAAATTGGTGGCAATAAGCGAACCGGTCTCAAAGAGAATTTGGCCGTTTTTGAGATGTCGTCCAAGGTCGGCGGTGGTGAGATTGACGGGGTGGGCGAGAAATAGGAGATAGAAGACCGACAAAAGCGAGGCGAGTGCCACACTGCGGACGGATGGCTGCGGCAAAGACGGCAAGCCCGGCTGATCCAACTGTTTGTCATCTGGACGCATAACTTTTTCACCATACCATACCCTCGGGGGTTGTGGATATGCGCGCTTGACTCGGGGTGGAGGCAGAGGCATGCTTAAAGACGAGCGCGTCTCCGTTTTTTTATTTCAGGTACAGTGTGCCCGTAGGTAAGCCGTTTTTTCTGAATTCCGCGCTTGAGGAGACCCTTTTTATTGATACTTCAGGGCGAAAGTGGTCGCCTTCCAGGCGATCCATAAAAAATCATTTATATAAGCCAATTTCAGACATTGGCGGTTTTTGTTCTGTCCGATCCCGCGCATCACGGATATCCGTGATGAGTACGGGGGCGATCCTCTTTCTTTTTTTGTTTTTATCACCAGCTCCGGCCCATGCCGGATTTTTTTCTGACGGCTGCGGGGGATTTTGCCGCAATGTCCTGAAGTTTTTCTCGGGTGATGCCGCTGCAGAAGAAAAGCCGGCTGTACCTGCGGTTTCCCTGCCGCTTTTGGGCAGTTCCGGCTACGCTGCCGCAAGTATTGAGGGCAGCGCGAATGGAGATTCTGTGGGTCAGGACCCCTTGCCCGCGAGCCAGGATAATGCGCTGATCTCGCCCCACAATCCCTTGGGCGTATCCCCGGACCCCGGGCATGATCAGATTATTCTCTATACGATCCAGAGCGGCGACACGTCTTCATCCATTGCCGCGCATTTCGGGATTTCGCTCAACACGCTTTTGTGGGCAAATAATTTGCACAGGGACAGCAAGCTGGGGGAGGGCGATGAGCTGGTCATCTTGCCCGTTACCGGCGTTCAGTATGG
>CAYXAG010000029.1:0-8297 GCA_964462235.1 uncultured Candidatus Saccharibacteria bacterium | reverse complement strand
AGAAATTCTGGATGCTTGCCCGCAGCGGACAGGACGTGAGCTATTCGTTTGACGCGATTGTGCAGCGCATCAATGACAATGATGGAGGATTCGGGTATGACCGGAAATACCGGAGCGACGTGTCCGCAACCGCGGCCATGCTTGAAACAATCACCGCAAGCAATTATACGGGCGATGGCGATAATCCGGATTTCATCAAAATATCGGCGATCCTGTTTTTACTTAATAATCAAAACTCAAACGGCGGGTGGGGTGAATTTATTATAGACCCATCGGCTACGCGCCAGACCACGGCAGCGCTTGGCGCGCTGTTTCCGTATCGTAACGCGACTTTGAATAGCTCGAACGGTACGATTGTTATCAAAGATTACGTCAGCCGCGGTCTTGACTATCTCAAAAATACTCAAAGCGCGGACGGCACATGGAATACCGATCTTGTTGAAACCGCGCTTGCCTACGAAATTCTTCACCGTTACGATATACCGCTTGCAAACGAAGATGCGGCATTTCAATATCTGAAAGCCGCGCAAGCCGCGGATGGAAGCTTTGGCAACCAGAATCCGTATGCAACGGCGCTCTCCCTCAAGGCGCTTTCGTATCGGCTTTTGGACAAGCGACCGGATTTGGTTATAACGGACATCACGGTGTCCGGTACACTGGTAAGCCGAAGCTCTGTGTCTCTTACGGTCACGGTAAAAAATATCGGCAATAGCGCCATTTCAAAAGCCCAGATTTATAATGTTACCGCAAATTATAATTGGCGCCCGCAGGGATATGATCTTTTGCCGTGGGGCATGACACTCGCTCCCGGAGAACAAGTTAATTTTACGTTTCCTTACTACAGCACCTATCAGTTACTCGGTGATACGGAATTTAAGTTCTATGTGGAAGGAGAGAGGGAATCAAACTACGATAATAATTGGAAAAATAAAATATTGATGGTTGCAAGCGATCCGGGGGGCAAACCGGCTCATACGGTTTATTTCATCGCGCAAAAATATGATATGTACGGGTCCGCGGCGCTCAATGTCCGCTGGCCCAAACGCGATGATCCGAATCTCGCCGCTTATGAGGTGATGTACCGCAAACAGGGAACAACCCCGTGGAATTTTGTAAGAGTTGATAAAGCATGGAATGGCGGCTTTATATGCTGTTTTGACGAGGGTGTGACATACGAAATAAATGTCGGCGTGCTGTATCCGGATCAAACGACAGTTGAATATTTTACAGATTTTATGACGTTGGTCACGATGAGCGGAAATCCCGCGCTCTACACAGGCGGGGCTTCCGGAAAAGTGACGTTCAATGAAAAGCCGTTTTCTTACGCCAATACGTTTGCATACGGACGCTTTGGCGCGAGCGACCAAGACGGAAATATCGCCTATCCTGCCATGCCCAATGGTACCAGCGCCGCTTGGGCATCTGACCCTCAATATGATCCGATTGCGACAAAGTTTCCCGTGCCCATGGGTGCTACCACATCAGGCATACGCATCGCTACCCGGCTTGCCGATGATACATCTCCGCCGCGCATCACGGATTTGGAGATACAGGAAACATATGGGAGTGATGTGCTCTATAACTATGGAACTCCTGTGCATCTTCTGCTTTTTGCCAATGACGATAAAGGCCTGCACGATGCGGACTTTTGGTATTTTGAGCCGGCAACAAGTCAGTGGATATATCTACAAACCGCGACCTCGTCTTACGGGTATATCCGGACCCCATGGACCATCGGCCCCGACCTTTTGGGAACCGGCTACAAGATCCGCGCGATCGCCCGCGATTGGAAAGGAAACAGTTCTGCGCCGTCCGAATGGGGGCCGTTTGAAATCCGGAGGGGTGTGAACATACCGCCGACGATAAAAATCACCAAGCCGGACAGCGCGGGCAACAGAGCCGACGCTACGTCCACGATCGCATGGGATGACAGCGATCCGGATAGCAACGCAATGATTTCGCTTTATTATGATACCGATGCCACGGGTACTGACGGCACCATGATTACCAGCGGCATTAGTGAAGACAGCCCGGTCAATTCGTATGTGTGGGATACCTCGGCTGTGGCGGCAGGCAATTACTATATATACGGCGTGATAGACGATGGCGCCACAAAAGCCGTATCCTATTCAACCGGCTCCACCACTATCGCTCACGCGACGGTTCTTGCGCCCCCGGGTCCTCCGACCAATCTATTCGGAATCAGCGTGCACCAGACAAAAACGCGCCTTACATGGGATGCTCCTCTTAACACCGGCGACCGGCCGCTCACGGGATATCGCATTGAGCGAAAACTTCCCTCTGAAGCGTTATTCTCGGTCATTGTTCCGGACACCGCCACCACCACGACCGTGTATGTTGATACTGACCTTGCGACGAGTACGCTCTATGAGTACGGGGTGCGCTCCTTGACTTCTGCCGGGCAGAGTGCTACCACTTCAAACATCGTAGATGTCCGCACCTTGGATCCGGATGCAGGCATATCATCGCGAATAGGCACTGTAAAAGACGTTGGTTTAGCGCTCCATGACGGATCGCGTTACATACTGGCGGCAGGATCAATGTTTCGTTCTCTTGGTTTTCAGCCGGATACGTTTATTTTCAATATAAGCGACGGCGCGTCCATCATGCTCGTTTCGCCTGACAAGAAAGAGCTTCAAAACTCGCTGGGCATTCCCACCACATGCGAGGCAAATCGTTCCGTGCTGATGCTGGCGATGCTTCCGAATGCGTCCATACCGCAAATCACTGTTACTCCATCGGGAGCATGTTCGGGCATATAGGACAATATAGGACATATGACTCAAGTTTGACATTACTTATTGATCTAACCTCATACTATGTGTTCCAAAAAAAATCTTTTTAGAATGTTCCTTGCGGGTGCGGCATTGTTTTCTCTTGCTCTTGTAGCATCGGCAACCACCACGCCCATGACGTTGCTGGGAGATGATTCAAACCTGATCGGAAACTTGACTGTCGGAGGCAATGTTGGGGTGGGGACTACGAGTCCGGCTCAATCGTTGAGTGTTGCGCAGAATGGTTATATTGCGGGCGGTATGGGCGTCGGTATTACCGAAACAAATCCAGGCAGGATACAGGCAACGGGCAGAATACAGTCAAACAACGGTGATATTCGAAGCGGCGATAGTACCGGTGACGCCTCTTTTTTGCTCCAAGGGGCCAACAATTGGGATTGGTTCCACAATAATACGACAGACGTAACTCAATTGAGACGAAACAGCTCTGCTTTTGTCACCATCAATTCAGCCGGCAACGTCGGCATCGGGACGACGTCGCCAAGTAGCAAACTATCTGTCATGGGAAGCGGCACAGGAACAGGACGCGGATTCGTATTTGCAAACAGCAATAATGCGGAAAAAGTGACAATTTTAGATAACGGCAACGTCGGCATCGGGACCGCAGTGCCCGGGGCAAAGTTGAGCTTTGGCAATTTGAACGATGGCAGGAATACGGCGGACGGGATCACGTGGTATAATCCCGGTCCCACGTCATATGGAATTTATCGGACGGCCGGCGCCTGGTCTGGCCCAAGTTACCAGCAACTTCAGTTGGCCTGGCAAACCGGCATTGTGATTGACGGCGGAACCGCCTATGGAAAAAGCGGAACTATATTGCAGCCAAAAGGAGGCAAAGTCGGCATTGGCACCACGTCTCCGCTTACCGCGCTGCATGTGCAATCAACCGGCAGCGCAATTATCCGCGCGGAAAGCGCCAGCCCGGCATTTGATTTGCGCTCAAATTACGCAACTCCCAGTCTTGCGCGCATGAGCTTGAATGCAATCGGTAACGTCTTACTTGATACCAATGTTCAAAACGAGAATACGTCGCCGCGATGGCAGATGAGCATGGGAGCGCAGGGCGATCTTTTCCGAATCCTGCGGGCTCCGGCGCCGTCGGGAACATTGTCTGAACTGATGAGAATCACCAATACCGGCAATGTGGGGATTGGCATCGGGACCACGACGCCAACGGCAAAACTGGATATCAACGGCGACAAAATCCGCATCGAGGTTTCCAAAACCCCCGTAAGCTCAAGCGAGGCCTGCAATCAGGGAGAGATAGCATGGGATGCGAATTCTCTTTATGTCTGTGTTGCCGCAAATACCTGGAAAAAAGCTGCGCTTACGTCATTTTGAATTACGCGGGGGCAGATGCCCCCGCGTTTTCCATTCCGGAGCAAAACCAGATGATCGGATTTTTCAGCGTCAAAAATATCAGACATAAGACATATTCATTGGGTCGGGCCTTCGTATTGGTGATCATCGTGGGCGATTTTGTCTTTTCTCCCGTAGCCCAGGTTCTCTTATCGCCTCCCACAGCATACGCGGAGGAGATAGCGCCTTCCCCTGCAGCATCTGCGTCTACACCCGCAGCACCAGCGCCAGCGCCGCAGGAGGAACCGTCCGCGCCGGCAACCCAGACACCCGCGGCATCTTCCTCTGAAGCGCCCGTTCCTGCCGAGGCCGTAATACCCGCTCCCGCTGCTCCCAAAGATACATCAACGCCCGCTCCTGCTCCTTCATCCGTTCAAAACCTCTCGGCATCTTCACTCCCTTCGGATGTCTCATTTAGAACCCTGGACGCCGCATACAGAAAAACAACTCTGCCCCAGGCCGACCCGGCTTCCGGGGCGCTTTCATATTCGTATCCGATTGTCGTGCCTCCCGGCAGAGCCGGTATGGAGCCGTCGCTCGCTTTAACCTACAATTCCTCCGACACCGGCAATGCCAATAGTGCGGGGTACGGCTGGAGTATTCCCATCCCCTACGTTGAGAGGATCAACCGCACCGGAGTCGTGTCCATGTATAATGAAAATTATTACTCATCTTCGCTTTCCGGCGAATTGGCGTCTACGACCAGGCTTGGAGAGTACGCGGCGCGAGTGGAGACGGGCGATTTTGTGAGATATTCATACGCCGGAGGAGCAAGCGGCTGGAAAGCGTATGACAAGCACGGCACTATATATTCATTCGGCTCGTCCGTCGCATCGCGCCATGTTGACCCCAACCTGGATCACCCCGAGACATCCACCCGTATCGCGCGGTGGCTTCTGGACGAGGTGCGGGACGCAAACGGCAATTACGCTACCTATTCATACTTGCCGAAAGATCGCACGAATCCCAATGTTGGCCCGTTGATCTCCCAGATCGCCTACACCAATCATCAATCTGACACCGATACCACTCCGGGCATTTACACCGTCTCGTTTGTCTATGAGCAAAAGACGGAATCTCCCGGTTCTTATTTTGTGTATTCTTTCAAATGGGGATTTCCCTATGCCAATGATTTCCGAGTCAAAACCATTGAGATGCGCGTCAACGGCGTACTCATAAAAAAGTACGATTTGGGGTATGGCGCGGGTGTCAACGGAGCGAGATCTCTTCTTTCATCCATTACCGAGACCGGATACGACAGCTCCGGCGTTGCCGCAAGCCTGCCTGCTATGACCTTCAACTACACTAAGGGATTTGAGAATCCCGTCCAGCCCGACGGGATCTCGCATCTTGTGTCGGGTGGATGGACTTCCGACAGTTTTCCGATACGGAAAGGCGATGTGTACGCCGATCTCAACGGCGACGGATATGCCGACTCTTTTTTGGCTTATCGGGACCGCTATGACACTTCCCGCTTTTATATGAGCATTGTCATGAACACGCTCGGGGCTCGTACGGGACTGGTAACTGCGTTTCCGAATCTGGAATTTGCGACCTATGATGCCGCTTCAACATATCCGGTGGACAAAGGGGCCAGGGCCGGCGATTTCAACGGCGACGGCTTTGCTGATCTGCTCGGCAATCCGGTTTTTCTCTACCACAGCGATTGCACGCCATATCCCAAATGCACCCAGGGAGAATATCCGACCACCCTGTACAGCAATACCGTCCGCGCCGGCACGCCAAACGCCTTCGGCTTTGCCGGAGCCACGTCCACTCTTCCCGCGGGAAGGTTTGGCTATGCCGGGGACATGTATGGGATCGGTTTTGCCAAAACATACGATATACCGTCCTCTTACAATGGAATAAGCGCTTTGGATGCTAACGGCGACGGGTTGGATGATATTTTTATGCCCGGCGGCACTTTACTTATAAACATCGGCGACGGGCTCGCAGACTTTACTTTCAATTCCGGGTTTACCGGATTCGCAAACAACGGCGCCGGCCCGACATCGTGGTCCGGCGCATGGGGCAGTGATGCGGGCGTTCGGTTTATTGACATCAATGCCGACGGCCTTCTGGACGCGCTCCGGGGGTGGAGAGCGCCTATCTCCAGCGGCCACGGCGGAGATTATAACGAGGTCTGGATCAATACGGGTAACGGATTTGTCAGAAGAACGGATATGGTTTCGCCGTATTTTGTAGGTATATCCGGCGATGGGATGCGGTGGGGCATGACCGATTATGTGGATACCAACGGCGACGGCATTGTGAATCTTCCGGGCGCCCCGACCACCCGCGCGGATTTGCTCAAGACCATTACCTACCCTGCTGGCGGAAAAACAGACGTAGAGTATAAGCAGACGACCTCCTATCGCAACCCCGACGGCTCGCTGGCAAATCCTAAATTGTCGACTATTCTGTGGGCCGTATCCCGCATGAGCACCTCCGATGGTTTCGCTCATCCTCCGCACGTGGAGGACTATGCCTACGAAAACGGACGATGGTTTTTCAACGGCCCCTTTGAAAAGAAATTCGCCGGATTTGAAAAAGTGACCAAAACAGATGATAAATCAATAACTGTTTCGTATTACCACCAGGGTAACGCCGATAACGCGGCAAACGGCGAGGCAAGGGACAGCTACGCTAAAATAGGCTTTGTCTATAAGACAGAAGTATCGGACACGAACGGCGTGCTGCTATCGCGCGCGCAAACCATTTATGATCAAGCCCCTCTGGCCGACGTAAATCCATCCAGCGGATATGCCTCGTCCTCTCCGGTATTTGTATTCACGTCAAAGAAAATTGACGAGACGTATAATCCGGCGACCGGCAGCCACCGCGACCGCGCGACAGAATACACCTATGACACGACCAACGGCAATCTCCTGTCTACCCGCGACGATGGAGAAGTGGCCTCTGCTTCTTCCGCCGCGCAATCATCGCCGACGTTTACCGATATCAGCAATGATGCCGTCATCGTCAGCGTGGAGTATGCCAGCGGCCCGATTGTAGACTCGTCGCAGACGCACTACGGAGAGTCACATCGTCTTCTTACGGATCAGAGTGGCGCCAAAATCAGTGAGAGCAAAAATTACTATGACGGATTGTCTTTTGGCTCGCTTGCCAAAGGCAATCAAACCGCGCAAGAAAACTGGATTTCCGACACGACCTACGCAACACGTTCAAAATCCTACGACGCCTTCGGCTTGCCACTTTCCTCAACCGACCCCAACGGCAATACCACCGCCTACGTCTACGATGCTCCGCATCTTTATCCCGCAACCATTACCAATGCGCTCAATCAAAGCACGCAGTATATCTACGACTATACCGCCGGCAAGCCCACGCAAGTAACTGACCCGAACGGCGCGGTAGCACAGACAACATACGACGGACTCGGGCGAGTGATAGATGAAAAAATATCCGATCCGGCATTTGTCGGCAGTGCCACAAGCGCGCCGATGGTGCTCAAATCGCGCACCGCATACACGGATGTGCCGGGCGCGACCGCAGTCTCCCGGACCCGTTATCTTGACTCGTTCACTTCCGGACAATTCATCGCCTACATAGACGGGCTTGGCCGGACCATACAGACCCGGGCCAAAACCACGGATACATCAAGTTGTGCCGCTTGCGCTATCGTAAGCGACACGAGCTACAATCCCCAGGGCTGGGTCGGCTCAACATCTCTGCCCTATTTTAGCTCTGGCATGGCGCAAGCTTCATCAACCCCGGACTCAATTCTCTACACCGTCTATGCCTACGACGCGCTCGGACGCATGATCCAGTCAACCGATGCCAATGGTATCACGCGCATTGATCTCAATACGCCATGGATGCAGACAACCTACGACGCCCTCTCACACCGCACTGATCGCATGAGCGACGCCTTCGGCAGATTGATCGCGATAAACGAATACAACGAATCAACTCCGTATACCACGCAGTACGCCTACGACGGGGCAGGCAATCAAATACAAATCACCGACAGCCGGAACAATGTCCGCGCCTTCGGATACGACGGCCTTGGCCGAAGATCATTTGCCCAAGACCTCCATGCGCCAACCGATACCACATTCGGCTCCTATCAATATACCTACGATCCCGCAGGCAACATGA
>CAYXAG010000028.1:0-8887 GCA_964462235.1 uncultured Candidatus Saccharibacteria bacterium | reverse complement strand
GCAATACCCACAGAATCATAGCCGCGGTACTCCATGCGTTTGAGGCCGTCACGCACGACAGGCATCGCGCGCTTATTTCCTATATAGCCGATGATGCCGCACATAGCACTTCTCTAACGCAGGAAAACGCCATGGGGTATCGCAAAATGAAGCTCTGCGGGAAACCCGTGGCCTTGTGGTGCGTGGATCAAATAACAAAATTAACGAGACGGTCCGGCACAAAGATCACTTCGCGCGGCTCGGCACGAAGATAGGGAGTAACCGAACCAAGGTCCCGCGCCGCAGCGACGGCCTCTGTCTCTCCGGCGCCGACGGGCAGCGTGAGGCGACCACGCATCTTGCCGTTGACCTGCACTATGAGTTCAAACGTCTTCTCTCTGGCCAGGCGCGGATCGTATTCCGGCCACGGCTCGCGATGAATGGATGCAAAATGTCTGTTTCCGGTCCTGCGCATCCCCTGCCAGATTTCTTCGGTGATGTGGGGCGCAAATGGCGCCAATAATTTTAAAAATGTTCCGACTTGCTCCGCACCAACCGCATCCGGAAACGCTTCAAATTCATTCATGAGCACCATGAGTGCGGAAATCGCCGTATGATATTGAAGATTTTCACTGTCTTGGCCGACTTTTTTTATCGCACGGTGCACGGCCGACGTAATGGTCTCATTTTTTACTCTTGATTTCCGTTTGGTACCTGCAAACTTCCACACCCTTTCCAGAAGCCGCGTGATCCCAGTGATGGCTTCGTCGCGAAAATCTCCGTCCTGTTCAAAGGGGGCCAAAAAGGCCAGATACATACGCAGGGCATCCGCTCCGTATGCGGCGATATATTCGTCGGGATTTACGACATTGCCTTTGGACTTGGACATTTTGGCCCCGTCTTTGACGATAAGGCCGTGGGCGCGGAACCTCGTGAATGGCTCATCAAACTCCAAAAAACCCCACTCATGGAAAGCCATGGTGACAAATCGGGCATACAGGAGATGCAGGACCGAATGTTCCGCGCCTCCGATATACACATCCACCGGCAGCCATTTTTTAGTCGTGGCCGGATCCCAAGCTGCTGTGGTATTTTTCGCGCTTGGATAGCGCAAGAAATACCATGCGGAATCCAGGAACGTGTCGGACACGTCCGTCTCCCTGCGCGCCCACGATGCGCATCCCGGACAGCGGACTTTGTAAAATTTTGAGACCTCGGCAAGCGGCGATTGATCCTTGCCCGTGGGACGGAAATTTTTAATAAACGGCAGTTTGACGGGCAGGTCTTTGGCAGGTACCGCGTACCATCCGGGCATGTCGCTCCGCTCGCCCTTTCCCCTGGCCCGGCACGCGTCGCACCAAATCATCGGGATCGGCGGCCCCCAATAGCGCTGGCGCGAGATCAGCCAGTCGCGGAGATGATACCGGACGGTTGTTTTTCCTCCCACACGACTGGTAATTTTTGCTCTTGCCTCTGCCGAGCTCATGCCGTCAAACTCTCCGGAGTCAACCAGGTGCCCCTCTCCCGTATAGGCCTCGGCAAGCACCGGACAAGTCATCTCCGGATAGTGCGGGCAGATGACGATCCGAATCGCAAGACCAAACTTTTTTGCAAACTGAAAATCACGCTGGTCGTGCGCCGGGACCGCCATGACCGCACCCGTGCCGATCTGGTCAAGCACATAATCGGCAACCCACACCGGAATCTCCTCCCCATTGGCGGGGTTTATAGCCCGAATTCCGGTCGCGACTCCGGTTTTTTCTCTTCCTTCGGCAATGCGCTCTTGATCTTTTTTCACCAAGCTACTGCCAAGGTAGCGATGCACTTCTTGCGAGAGAGGCCATCCCGCGTCCACCCATTTTTTTGCAAGCTCCGGGGAAATCACCAGGAATGTTGCCCCAAAAAGCGTGTCCGGCCGGGTCGTAAATACGCTGACCCGCGACGTCTGATCTTTGATTCTGAATTCAATTTCCGCACCCTCGGATCTGCCGATCCAGTTTTTCTGCGCAAGCTTCACGCGCTCTGACCAATCAAGATTCTCAAGATTATCCAACAGGCGATCCGCGTAGCGCGTGATGCGGAAAAACCACTGCTCCAGCTCCTTTTTGATAACGACGCTGCCGCACCGCTCGCATGTGCCGGCGATCACCTGCTCATCGGCCAAAACGGTCTTGCAGGACGGGCACCAGTTTACCGGCTGCCTCTTCCTGTAGGCAAGGCCGCGGCGGAACATCTCGGTAAAAATCCACTGGGTCCAGCGGTAATAAGCGGGGTCATTGGTCTCCAGGCGCTCGCGCCACGCAAAGCCGTTTCCCATCATGCCAAGCTGGCGATAATAATTTTTTTCCAAAATCCGCGCCTGGGCTACCGGATGACGTCCGGTTTTCAACGCATAATTTTCCGAGTGAATCCCGAAAGCATCAAGACCTATCGGCTCAAACACGTCATACCCCTGCATCCGTTTCATGCGCCCGTAGATATCCACGCCGGTAAAGGTGCGCATGCCGCCGATATGCAGTCCCTCGGCAGACGGATACGGAAACATCATGAGATTGTAAAACGGCTTGCGCGCGCGCTTGAGATCCGGCTCGTAAGTTTTCTCCGCGAGCCATTTTTGCCGCCATTTTTTTTCTATTTTTGAGGGAGAATAACGCAGCATATATTATCTATCCTATTGCAATTTAACGGATTTCACAAGCTCTCTTGGATATGCTACAGCTTGAATAGAAACCCGCATCTTGGGTTTATCCCGCAAAGAATCAACCTCTGTTCTTTCCCAAGAAAAGGACTGATCAATGGCAGAAACATTTGCATCGCTGACCGCGCGCGTTCATGCGCAAGATCCGACCATAACCCCGGAGGAGCTTGAGGGACTCATTGCTTGTCGCATCAAGGAATCAGTTGACAATCTCCTCAAGGAAATCGTGACGGGTTCCGACACGATATCATTACGCCAAGCGATCAAAGACAGATTCAACCTTCCGTGCAGAATTGCTCTTGCGACATCACTGTATATCAAAGTGGCCGATGCCGATGATGAACAGAAAAATCCCGATGTTCCGTTCAAGGAAGCAATACTCGCAATTATGGAAAAGGATTTTTCCATAATACCGCCGGAGGAAATCTTGAGGATGACCAGCCGTGCGGTGAATGACTATTGTGACTATCTCCTTGAGGCAGGCATTTTCTCAAATGTAGAGTTCGTCAAGCTCGCCGGATATTTTCTTGAAAAATTCGGCGAATGCATTACTGTCCTCGTTCGTTATCCGGCCGTGCTTCATTTCGGACAATCCCGTCCTGCCGCCACGCCATCCGTCTATGAACGGCCGGGCCTGTATCTCTAGTCCCCCCATCCCCACATGCGGGGGTTTTTATATTTCCGGATGTATGTTAGAAACTGTTGAAAAAGCTTTCTTCGCAGCGAAATTGCAGGAGAGGGGCTTTTTCAACAGTTTCTTAGACCCCAAAAAGCTTCCGTGCATTTTTCGTTGTATGTTTTGCCACCTCTTCAAACGAGCCCTGTTTTAACTCGGCAATTTTTTTTGCCACCTCAACAATATAGGACGGCTCATTACGCTTGCCACGATGGGGCACGGGCGTGATATACGGCGCATCGGTTTCAAGGACTATATGCTCCAATGGAATAAAACGCACCACCTCGTCGTAATCGCGCGCAAAGGTCAGCACCCCGCCGAATGAAAATGAGAAGTCCAGATCAAGCAGACGGCGCGCGTCATCCACGCTTCCGGCAAAAAAATGCACAATGCCGGGGGTAGCGTATAGCGTAGAGCGTTGAGCGTAGAGCGCACTAATCAGATCATCGAACGCATTGCGGCAATGTATCATCAGCGGTTTTTTGAGTTCGCGGCTCAATGCGATCTGTTGGTCAAACGCGCGCATTTGAGTGGGCTTCGTATCTCCCTCAAGCCGGTAATAATCAAGTCCGCACTCGCCGATGGCAACAACTTTTTCGTCGCGTCCGATCTGCAAATAATAATCATAATCAAACTCTTCTCCTCTACTGGTAAATCCTTTTGCTTTCTCGACGTCCCCAAGTTCCTGCGCGTCATGGAATGATTTGCCCGTGTGGATCGGATGGAGACCGGCAGTGGCAAACACTCCCTCGGGAAAACGTTTTGCCGTCTCCACGGCACGGGCCGACGTATCGCGCTGCGTTCCCACATTCACCATCCAGACTCCCGCATCAAGCGCTCTATGGATCACCTCATCCTGATCTTGCGCGAATGCGGCAAAATGCGTGTGGGTATGGACATCAAACAAAAAAGGTGGTATCATAACATGACGTTTCGGGATTCATGATATATCCAGGAGGAAAACCGTGATGGACCCGCTCATTCCTCAAAATACGATCCTTCATCTCCAGGGCGCCGCAAATATAGATCTCACCAAAGAACAAGCGCGTGAGCTCAAAGATCTGATGGCTGCGCTCGGCGTTACCGATTTCGGTCGCTTGATCATGGTCGCAATCCCGATCATTCAAGAATACCTCAAAGCGCATCCGGACTTTGATCCGACCATTGCGCTTCCATCCTAACCCGATACAGACGCATCCAATCGCGGGAAGAGATTCCCGCTTTTTTTTATGATGATCGTATCATTGCCCGCGGCGATTTGCTCGCGAATCTTATCAGCGGTTTCGGGAAGGAATGGAGCGATCAACTCGCCTATCGCATCAAGGACAACACCTCCATTGGCGATTGTCTTCCGGAGAGCGACCGGATCGTCTTTGACCGTCCACGGCTTGGCGTCGTTTATATATTTATCGGCAAACGCGACCAACTCCCAAACAATTCCCAGCGCCTCGCTGAAACGAAACTGCGCGACAGCGTTTTCGTAGGACCCTCTCACACGCACAATCTCCTGCCTCGTCGTCTCTTCCATGGCCATCGGCATCGGGCTCACTTTTTTGCCGAGTGTTGCGACCCTTGCGACGAGATTGCCCAGGCCGTTTGCCAGATCGCCGTTGTATCGAGCCGCGAATTTCTCGTAGCTGAAGTCGCCGTCCTCGTAGGCGGGGATTTCCCGCAGGAGATAATACCGTACCGGATCCGTACCGTATTTTTCTACCAGCGCGAAAGGATCAATCACATTGCCCACGGTTTTAGACATTTTTTCGCCCTCCACGGTGATAAATCCGTGCACGATGATTTTTTTGGGCAGCGCAATGCCTGCGGCAAGGAGCATCCCGGGCCAGATCGCGCCGTGAAAGCGCAAAATGTCTTTGCCGATGACATGCACCACCTCGTCGCTTGCCCACCATGCGTCAAAATTTTTCTCATCGCGGCCGTAACCAATGGCCGAAATATACTTGGTGAGCGCGTCGCACCAGACGTACATTGTGTGCTCCGGATCACCGGGCACCGGAATGCCCCAGCTAAGATCCTTGGCCGGACGCGAGAAGCTCACGTCCTCAAGGCCTGTAGTGATAAGCGAGAGGATTTCGTTTTTGCGCGACTCGGGAATAATTGCTAGTTCGCCCGATGCTATTTTTTTGCCAATCTCGGCGCCGTAGTCGGAAAGCCTGAAAAAATAATTCTCTTCTTCTATTACTTCCGGTTCTTTTTGGTGGTCGCGGCACTTCCCGTCTACGAGGCCTTTCTCGGTTACAAACGCCTCATGCCCCACGCAATAAAGGCCTTGATATTTTTTCTTATATAGTTTTCCGGCTTGTGCAAGCTTGCGCCACAGTTTCTGCACTCCGGGCCAGTGGCGCTCTTGGTCGCTCGTGCGGATAAAATCATCCCATGAAAGATTGAGTGTTTCTTTCATCTTTCTGAATCCCTGCGACATCTCATCTACAAATTCTTTCGGGTCCTTGCCAAGCGCCTCGGCTGCGCGCGCAATTTTCGCGCCGTGCTCGTCGGTACCCGTCAAAAACCACACCTCATCGCCTTTGAGCCGGTGGTAGCGCGCGAGCACGTCCGCCTGTATCTTTTCCAGCGCATGCCCGATATGCGGCTTGCCGTTGACATAATCAATGGCAGTTGTGATATAAAATTTTTTTCTTCCGGTTTCCATGTTTTTTTATTTTCCGTTACAATCAAGTACATGACGTTAACCACTCACAGCATTATTGCCGTGGCAGTTACCAAACCGATAGCGGCCACGAATCCATTATTGATATTTGTCGTAGCTATCGCCTCCCACTATCTTGCCGATGCCCTTCCCCACTGGGACTACACGGTACGCACGACCTCGTACACAGACAATGAAGGAAAGGAACACTGGAATGCTCTGCGGGCGCAAAACTTCCGCGCGCGAGTGCGCAGCGACATCGGCAATTTTGCGATGGACGGATTTCTGGGAGCCGCAATCACGTTAGCACTCGTTCATCCTGTATCTGGCGGCCAATGGCTCTGGGCGACCGCCTCACTCATCGGCGGAGCATTACCGGACTTTCTCCAGGGCTTGTACCTTTCCGGACTCACAATTTTGAAACCCGCACAGCGCTTCCACGACGCGCTGCACACGAAGATAAAACTCGGGCACTACCCCCTCATCGGCATCCCATTTCAGCTTGCGATCCTCCTCATCGCCGCCTGGACACTGATCTAGCCAGGATCATTCGGGAATCAATGTCCGTTTTTTCTTGTCCCAGTCGTTCAAAAGCTCGGCTGCGATTACCGTCATGGGGACGGCCAGCAGGACTCCGAAAATACCGCCGATTTTCCCTCCGATCAGCAGTGCCAGCACCACCACAAGCGGGCTTAAGCCCACGGTTTTTCTCATGACTACCGGCACGATCACATGCGACTCAACCTGCTGGACCAAAATATATAAAGCCACGGTAAGGATGCCAAGCGAGGGACTCGTCAGGAATGCCGCGGTTACCGCCGGCACGGCTGCCAGAATCGGCCCCACGACCGGGATAATTTCAAACATCCCCGAGAGCGTGGCAAAAAAAAGCGCGTGATCCATACCCAGCATGGTAAGCCCGAAAAAAATCAAAACTCCCACGACAGCGCCCAAAAGCATCTGACTCCGGAGCCACCGCCCGAGTTTTCTTTGAGAGCGGCCCCAGAGATCCAGGGCGTAGGGCTCGTAGCGCAGAGGCGTTACGAGGCGAAGAAAACTTTCAATCCCCCGTTCCTGCGCGGCAAGATAAAAGGAGAAGACCACAATCAGAACAAAAGAGAAAATGCCTCCGAATGCCGTGGACGCCACATCGCTCGCGCCGCCGCTCAAGCCCTCTATATACTGCGCGGGAATGCGGAACAATCCTTCAATGTTTGCCCCCAAAAATGAAAGCAGCGGGAACGATCCGGCCCATTGCACACCCGTATGAATCTGCGTCTCCAGCAAAGGATAGGTCGCCGAGAAATTCCCTATCTCTTCGGCAAGCAAGGGGAAAATGAGATATACCAGGAAGAAAAAAATTGCCGCGCCGGAAAGATATACGAGGATCACCCCCAGAATCCGCGGGATTTTCCGTTCCTTGAGCCACTCTATGCCCGGCTCCACCGCGGATGCCACGATCACCGCAAAGACAAGAGAGAAAATCACGTCCCTCACCGCATAGAGCACTGCCAATGACAGAACAATCAGAAAAAATCTGACCATGGTCCATGTAGAGATATGCAGATACTGAAAATCCTTGGAGGGCATCTTCGTGCTATAACTCATTTCTATAATTCGCGCAGCAATTTTTCAAACGGCGCCCGGTCGCCAAACGGCCCGATCATCGCAAGATTCAGGCGCTCGGGCCGGATGATCTCCCGGGCAAGTGCGGCGATATCCGCGCTGGTAACACTTTCTATCTTAGCAAAAACCTCATCCACTGTCAGGGGATGGCCGGTGAGCATCTCCTCTCCGCCGATAAAATTGGCGACGGCGTTTGACTGCTCCAGACCGATCAGCGTGGTGCCGCGCATATAATCTTTGACGCGCTTCAGTTCCGCCGCGCTCACTGGCTCGGAAATCATCCGGGCATACTCTTCCAGGGCCGCACGGATGGTTTTTTCCACATTGGCATGATCCACGCCCGCATACGTCACCATATAGCCGCGGTTGGAGTAAGACTCGTATGCGGTGTAGACCGTATAGGCAAGCCCCAGTTTCTCGCGGATCCGATCCCACATCCGGGCGCTCCAGGAACTCCCCAAGACCGCCGCAAGCACTTCGGCCACATAGCGCCGGGGATGATTGGCGTCCAGTCCCCGGAAGCCGAGCGTGATATGAGTCTGATCGGTTTGCTTGTATTCAATATCAAGCCCGGGGGCTGACTGGGCCTCCCGAAGCGGTGATTTCTGGCGCAAAGGTGAGTCGCGCCGGATATCGCCGAAAAGTTCGCCCACGCGCGCGATGGTTTTTTCTTCATCGCAGTTGCCCGCGACCACCACGGCCGTGTTGGAGGCGACATACTGATGAGTGAAATAATTGACAAAATCCTCGCGCGGCAGGGCACGAATGGTTTTTTCCTCGCCGATGACATCCCATCCGGCCGGCTGATCGTCATAGAGAAGCCGCTCCCAAACCCACCAGACGAAAAGGGTGGGCGTGTCGCGATCCTTATGCATTTCCTCTATGACCACTTGCCGCTCACGATTGATTTCCTCCTCCGCCAAGAGGGAATTTTTGTAGATATCGGCGAGTAGATCCAGTGACTGATCAAGATATGTCTTGGCGGCTTTGATATGATAGCCGGTGATTTCGTGACTCGTAAACGCATTGGAAATAGAGCCCATGCCGTCCAGCTCATGCTTGATCTGATCGGGCGTGGGCCGGTTTTTTGTGCCCTTAAAAAACATATGCTCCAGAAAATGCGAGATGCCGTTGATCTCCCGCGCCTCATAATCCGAGCCAGTGCCGCACAGCACCAGAACCGTTACCGTGTTGGTCCCCTGCATGGGCGCGGTAATGACCCGCAATCCGTTTTCCAATGTGGTTT
>CAYXAG010000027.1:0-8934 GCA_964462235.1 uncultured Candidatus Saccharibacteria bacterium | reverse complement strand
CAGCGCTCTTCTAAGGCGTTGATGGGGGTTCGATTCCCTCCAGGGGGACGCTGGTTGTCCCTACGATGTGCGTAAATGTCTTATCGCGCTCGTCCAGGAGCTGGATGACGTCGTCCAATTCCCGCTCGGAAAACTGCGGCCCCGCCTGATACGCCTCCGAAGGCGCGTCCTCTCGGATAAACGCAAGATACAAAAGATAGCCGTCCGCCACGACAACGATCGCGAGCCACATCGCCAAGCCCGCCAGCCCCGCCACGATAAATGTGCGCTCGCTGACAGCCAGAGGCGCGCGGCCCGAGGGACGCGGAGATAAAAACGGCAATCGCAAAAAAGAAAACTTCATATTTATAAACGCCTTTGGGACGCCTGCACCCGGATATCCAGCAGCAGTCGCACACTTGGAGCCACCGCGCCGGGCCCTCGCGTCATCCCCCGAGACGGCGCAACGCCCGGCCCAAGCGCTTGCAAATCTAACGCGTCAACCGTTGTCAGATACGGCATCGCCTCCACTGCCTGTAAAAAATTCTGCACCGTATCCCGCGTGCCCTCCACGCTGACCCGAAACAATAGCTCTCCCGCGGTACTCTTTGCCCCTTCGTCCGCGCCGATCTCAATCCCGTTGCGGGTTCCCTGCGCCGTCTGCTCCAAACTCGTCACAAAATCCACGGGCTGGGCATCATCCACAAAAAAGCGCCTCACCCGATCCACGTCTTCCTTACGCTGGGTGATCACGATGCCCAGAGTTTTCTCCACGACCCGCTGATGCATCAAATTTTCCACCTGGGGCACCAGCATCGCGCGCGCCTTATTCTCCCGTATCACCGCCCCGACCAGAACAAAAAAACCAAAACCGACGGACGAAGCCGCGATCGCGGAGAGAACGCTGACGACAATCAATTTTCGCATGGCATGGCGCATCGGCTTATAAGCGGTACATGGGCTTTAAGACGGCGTTGATGTTAAAATGAACATTGGCTTCCTGCAGGATGGCCGAAAGCGGGAAGGCGATGGAATCAAACCGGTTGGCATCGCGAAGCATCTTTTCAAAAGCAAGGAGAGCCGTCCGGGTGCGTGCGGTGCCGCGAATCGTGACATTCCCGTCATGGCGGATCGCAACTTCCTCCAAGCTGATATCCGGAAAATCTTCCGTGAACGCTCCAAGCAATGGAACCGCTTTTGGCGGTGTTGCGACAAAATTCTGCACGCGCGCGATCTTACGCGTATCATTGCGGATGAGTGCTGCCTGATCAGGAAGGCCGCTGGTGGCGGCAAATCCCTGCTCCAAGTCCGCAAGGCGCCGGAGAAATCGTCTCTCCCGGACCAGACGCACATAGGAAGGGAGAAGCAGAACGGCTCCCCCAACCGAAACGAGGATTGCCCAAAGCGCGAACAATCGTACGCCCCGCTCTGCTTTGCGGATCAACACTGATTTTTTTTCTTCCGGCGGAAGGAGGTTGGTCATGAGCATAGAAGTCAGACAGCTTGTTAGACCTCGTTACGCATTGCAAGGCCGATAGCGGCCGTAAAAGCCAGTGCTTCGGCGCGTGGTATGGGAGGGATGCCCTGGCCGATCAGACGCGTGAGGCCGGAGAATGGATCCGCGCGACGACACGGAATCTGTGTAGCGCTTGCCAAGTAGGTATCTATGCCCAAAAGATTGGCGTCCCCGCCAGAGAGCAGGATTACGCCGATCTCTCCCTGCCCGCCGTGGAGCTTGATGAGATCCTGCTGATAAAAACGGATGGTGCGGGACAGCTCGTCGGCCAAAGCGTCCAGGGCCGGAATCAACGCATTGAATACCGCGCCATCCGAGGCTTGCCTTGAGAGGCCGAATTCTTTTTTGATCCGTGCGGCCTCGTCTCTGTCCACGCCAAGCATTTTTGAAAGATTTTCTTCCAGCAGCATCCCCCCGACTGCAATGGTGGTGGTAAATACAATGCTGCCCCGAACGATTATGACAAGGCTGGAACGGGTGCGGCCCATATCGATCAAGAGAGCGGAGGCGGGCGCGTCTGCTCCTGCCGCGCGCACCATTGCCTGCGACTCCAGCTCAAAAGCGATAAGCGGTATGCCGGCTCGGGCAAACACGCGCACGTAAGACTCCACCAGGGAACGCGGAAATGCCGTCAGGGTCACGTCGCAATGATCCGACCGCACCTCGGAGGCCTGGATAATCTCGTAGTCAAAAACCAATTCGTCCGGCGACAACGGAATCTGCGATTCCATCTCCCAGCGCACGGCATTGCCGGCGTTCCCCGGCTTCACGCCCGTCAGCTGCAACGCGCGCAGAAAACTTTTCTCTTCCGGAAGAGAAGCCACCGCGCCCGCCCCGCGCCATGCGCTCCGCTTGAGCCCCACAAGGTTCCGGAGCACACGAGCGACTGCCCCCTCGTCTTTGATCTGGCCCCCGACGACAATTCCCTCCGGCATCTGTACCTCGCCGAATGCTTCGCAGACAAAGCGTTTCCCCGGAGCAAACTTCACGTACTTGATGTTTCGGTCGGAAATATCTATCCCGACAGACGGTATGCGCATCATATGTTGCACCCATTGTACCAAATTTATGTTCATCTGTTTGAGAAACTCTTATATGTTATATCTTGGAGCGTTGTGTACACTTTTGAGACAATGGGAGGCGAGGGTTGCTTGGTTTGGGTCTGGCAAGACCCCCGAAAGTGCCGCCGACCCTTAGCGAGGACGCCGAGTGGCGCGGCCGAGCGTGTCAAAAAAGTGTACACAACGCTCCGATTTCTTACATGATGTCAGAAAACGGGTTTCCAATACTGTATAGTATATCCTCCTTGGGGGCCGGTGGAAAAGAGCACGTCTTTAAGGCCGATCTCGTAGATGAGCGTGGAGGAATTCTTCATCTCAACTCCATACGCGGTCGCTTCTCTCATCTTCAGCGCATTGGAGATGGAGATTTTCCCGTGCGGGGCATAGTAAATGGGGCCCTGGGAACTATTTCCAACATCCATCGCCTCCACATCTCCGCCTTCCTCCATGGATGAATTGCGCGAAACCACCACCACATAGCTCCCCGGAGTACCTGACCCGACGATCTGGGAGCTGTTTTGGACCGAGACCGTCCCTTGATTCAGGCGATCTGCCGGATTGTCGGCTATGATGATGCCGCTCTGCCCGGAAAACGAGGCTACCAGACGCAGGGTCGCGGAATTTGCCACGCTGATATTGCCCGCCACCCATACCGCGCCACCGAGCGTGATGGTTTTGGTGCCGTCAATCTGTAAATCGCAGAGAATCTTCACCGGACCTATGATGGCTCCATCGGCGGGTCGGTACGGACACGGACCGCTGATCGTGCCGCCTGCGGCAGCGTCATTTTCCCATCCGTCCAGGGTCGCCTCATCAATCGGCATCGGGACTGGAGCAATGTCCGCAGGGGGAGGTGTAGCGGGGAATTTCGTTCCGCCGACAGTACTCCCGCTGATGGTCTGGTAAAACGCGTTGCCGGAGATGGTTGAGGAACGGATGTCGGAGGCATGCGCGTCTTTCCCGACCGTCACGGTGTCCAGGAGCGTTGTGGAGGACGCATACCCGCTCACCGAACTTTTGGAAATGCTGTGAGCGGCCGCGTTGCCGCCGATGGAGGAAATCCCGCTGATTTCTGACATGCCCGCAACAAACGCGTCGCCCGTAATCGTGGGGCTGTTTTTGCCGGTGATTGACCCGTTGGAAAATACACTTCCCTGCACTTGAGAGGAATTCATCATGGAAATACCGCCGTTGCCGACTTGCACTCCGTAGACAAAGCTGCTCCGATCCGTAGACACCGCAAGGCGCGTCTCCACGTTTTGCTGGATCGTTCCCACCCGGGCAGCCGAGCGAATCACTTTGCTGCTATCCGGATCCGTTGATACCGAAATGCTCGTGGTTCCGGTAGGTGCGCCCAATGTCTCCAGAGCGCCGATTTGTTTCCCCGCGAGCACACGATACACCCCGTCCTCTATCCCTCCCTCGGAAACATAATAGGAAGCAACCGATGAAATGTAGGTGCGATTCACCGCCACCTCCTGCAGGGAAAAAAAAGTCAGTCCCCCGATAATCGCAAGCGACGCGAAGAGAACCACAAGAGTCATGGTCAGCGCCGCATATCCGTCTTGAGCTCCCAAAAATTGCCGCATAATTAATAGCTGCCCCGCAATGCCGTGGTCACCGTCAGCACCACGGACGCGGGAAAATGTTGATTTATGGCTTCAACCCGCAGGGTCGTACGCACTGCTTCCCGGCCATAACTCTGGACCATGCGCTCAAAACGCAGCTTGGTCACCCGCACCCCGACGCTGGAGAGGGTTGTCGTTGCCGATCCCTCGGCCCGCGTGAGAAAAACGCCGTTGTCAGACCAGAAATCAACATACGCATCAGTATGGCCCGGGCGGGCGCCGACTGCCGTCACCAATGACAGTTGCCCGGCATCGCTACCAAACCGCGAGGTGGGAGCATACACTTCTTTTGCCTGGCTGATCGCTCGGACCAGCGTATCCAGCAGGGTCCGCGCATCCGAGAGTGCGGCATGCTCGGCGCGCGAACGTTGATAGGTTGAGGCGATCTGGATGAGCGCGTTGGTGGCAAAAACCGACAGCATGCCCAAAAGCGCCACATATACGATAAGCTCCATCAGAGAAAAACCTTTTTCGCGCTGATTCATTTGATTCTGTTTCTCTTATTGAAGATCATACACACGGAATCCATAGTCGTACTGATCAAGCGAAGCGCCGGCATCGCCCGGGCTGGAAAGCCGTCCGACAAACCGGCGCGCCTCTCCCCCGGCATACGGGCCGGATGCGCCGCTCTGAAGATAATCCCAGTATACCTTTCCCGTAGATCCGCTGAACGCATCGGTGGATGAGGGCACGCTGCGCAATCGGATGTAATACTTGGTGTTTGCCGCAAGTGACAGGGCATTGTCAAAACGAAACTCTACCCATGAAGGAGACGTGCTTGCAATCGTAGGACCGCTGATAATATTGGAAGAGCCAAGCACCGTTCCTGTAGGGGACGCGCGCAATTCAACAAAGACGTCGGAGGGCGATGCGGTCGCGCGCCGCAGGAAAAGTTCTACTTTGCTGACAGATATCGCGTCCCCCAATGTCGTGAATCCCTGCGCCGGGTCACCTCCTCCGGTATTGTCCGATGGGAATGTGGCAATATCCGCGTCCGTAGAGGCGCCCTCAAAACTGACGGCTTTTATTTCCTGCGGCCGGCCAAGATAGGACTGAAAATCCGTCATATAAGTAGCCAGAGTGACCGCAACCGTGCTGCTGGTGGCACTGGCTGTTACCTTGCGCGTTCCCGGATCATCGCTACCACCTGTTGATACGATCCGATCCTGTGAGTCGCGGCTCACCCGCTCAAATTTCACAAAACGATTGTACACTCCGTTGACCAGCCCGGGCGAGGTTGTCGCAAGAATCCATTTGCTGTTTTGTATCACCGGATAATAGCGAAGGGATGGGCTCGCAAGCGGCGCGGAAGTGCGCCAGGCGATATTGGCCGCCCATGACTCGTCGCGCATGGCGCGCGCGGCCTCCAGCGCCTCGCGAGCAAGGAGTGTTGCCTCCAGCCTGTCCCGTTCCCTGGCCAAAAGCCGCACGGAAACCCACCCCGCTTGCGCAAATCCAAAGAGCGCCCCGCTGATGAGTGTTGTTACAATCACTATCTCCACCAGTCCAAATCCGGCTTGAGCATATTGTTTCTTATCTGGATTTTTCGCAAAAGCGTAGGACATATCAGGGTTCGCTCATGACACCACCCGAGGTGCCGAGGCTCACACTTTTGCAATCTGCTACGAAAGTCGCGATGTCTTGGCCGTCTATCGCAATATCCAGTTTTTGGTTGTTGCGGCGGCAATCGTGATCCACCGAAAGCGTGGTGGTGGCATCCGACAACGACGTTGCGTGGATTCGCAAGGCCTGATTGAGGCCCGAAACCGCGACCGTTCCGGACCAGTCAAACGCGGACTTGTCGGCATTGAAGTATCCTGCCATCGGGATTGAGTCTATCACCGAAGAATCATTAAAATTAAGCGTAAGAGTCGTTGCGGTTTTGATGCTCCAGCCCAGCGCAAATGCGCGGTGGCGCGCATCCACAATCCGCGCGCCTACAGGCGCCGGGGCCGTACCGGCCAGATACGAATTGCCATCGGGGTCTACGGCGACGGGAAATGTCTGCGTGCTTGACCCTTTCACGCGCACCACGAAACTGCCGTTCTCCTTCGTACTGCCGTCAATGCGCTTGAAGACCGCATCATGACCGCCGGCAAGATCAATACTGACGATCTCAATCGTGCTCGGCAACGTATAGGCAGTCGTGGACGTAGACGCGCTGTAGAGCGCCCCGCGGAACAGAACGACCTGCGATGCGTCCACGTGCACCCCCCACTGACTTCCTTCCTCACCCGCGGCCGCCTTCGCGCGCGCCGCTTGCAAGACCGAAAGGACATTTTGCCCGGTTGTCGTAAGGTCCCGGACTTTGCGGGAATTGGAAAAAGAAACCAGCGACAGTGTTCCCAGGACTGCTACAATGCCGACAACAACCACGATTTCTAGCAGCGTAAAACCCGACGTCTTCATCATATCTTACATCTTATATATTGCCCAAACTCCCGTAGATTGGCTGGAGCATGGAAACCGCGAACAGGCCGACGACCGCCCCAATGATCAGCATCAACACGGGCTCAATGATGGTAGAAAGATTCTTGGTGGTGTCAGCCACGTCCTCTTCAAAAAATATGGCCAGGCGCAGGAGCATCGCCGACAGCTGTCCTGTTTCCTCCCCGACCGCCACCATCTGATTCACCAGAGGCCCGAAAATATGGGGGTGCAGTGCGAGGAGCATATGCAATTCTTTTCCCTTCTCAATGCCTTTGGCCGCCTCACGCACGGCATCCTCATAGACACTGTTGCCCAGGACACGCGACGTTATTTCCAGCGACTGCACGATCGGGACACCCGCGGTCAACATATAGGAAAGCGAGCGGCACAGACGCGCGGTATTAAATTTTTGCACCAGAGGCCCGAACAGCGGCGTCCTGATCACCACGCGATCAAACCACTCTTTCCCCTGCATGGTTTTTAAAAAGCGCCATATCAGGACCGCGATGAGTATAATTCCTGCCAGCACGAAAAGCCCGTACTCTACCAGGAGCTTGCTGGTCGCGATAATAAGGCGTGTGGTCAGGGGCAGGGTGCCGCCGAGGCCCTCAATCGTCGCGGTCAAGGTCGGCACGACATAGAGCAGCATCAGAGTCCCGATGCCAAAGACAGCCGCCAGGACAATCGCCGGATACATCATCGCATTTCTCACGCGCCTGCGGAGTGCCACGTCTTTTTTCATCTGGTTGCCGAGAAGTTTTAAGATGAGCGTCAGCTTGCCGCTCGCCTCGCCCACTTCCACCATATGGATAAAAAGCGCCCCGAAGACATGCTCATGAGGCCGGAGCGCTTCGGCAAACGAAGTTCCTTTCACGACAGAGGCCTCAATATCGGCCATGATTTTTTTAAACTTCGGGTTGGAAGACTCTTCGCCGCTGGCCTCCAGCGCGCGCGGGAGGGGCAACCCGGCTGCGATCATCACCGCAAGATTGCGGGTAAAAAACATTTTGTCTATGATGCTGATCGGCCGGATCCGGGCGAGCAAGTCGCTCACACCCGCTGTGCCGAGTGCTACCAGGCCGCCCTTTACGCTGGCATCCAGCAGGAGCAACCCCTCTTGACGCAGCGCCGCGGCAAGGGCGTTGCGGCTTTCGGCTTCCCGTTCCCCGCGCACGGTTTGGCCATCGCGCTTTGCCGCAGAATAAAGAAACGAAATCATGTTTCAATTATACCACAAACGCTTGAGCAAATGGGACAAGGATGATACGATGCGCGTATTATAGTAGAGAAAGGAGGGGCAACCGCGTACACGCAAAGCAAATTTCTTTGCTTTGCGTAGTCGCTCTGCGCATTGACCATATTTGGAGACGTGGGTGAGTGGTTGAAACCGGCTCCGTGCTAAGGAGTTAAGGGCTTTAAACCCCTTCGGAGGTTCGAATCCTCCCGTCTCCGCCAGTTGGGAAAATGCAAATTTGCAGGGGTCAGCTCGCGGCGCGAGACGCGCCGCTCGCACACGATTTGAAAGGGCTTTTTTGGCGAAAAGGAAAAGGATTTATCAATTAAAATATGGTTCGAGCCGATTTGTTTTAGAAATGTTGTCATTTCCGATTTATCTCCACTCTCAAGCAATTTCTCCGCTTGATTCAAGGATTTAACCCACGCACGAGCCGGTTCGAGCCAAGACACCCCTTTATTCTCAATTTCTCTGATTTTCTCTTTTAACTCTACTCTGTGGTCAAGCATTTTTTGTTTTTGCGCGGCATATTCTTCCGATGTGATTACTTCGTCAAGGTAAGCAGAAAGCAGTTTGTCTAACTTTGTTTCAGTATTTGCTAACTCACTTTTGAAATTTTCCACGAACGCCTTACTGTCCTCTCTTGCTTTCTGCTCGTCCTTGTCTAATTCACGCAAAACTTTTTCGGTGTCTTGGCTCGGCAGAGAAACTTTTTGAAGAAAACTTTTCACTTGCTCGGTCAGTACTTCTTCGCGGACATATTTTTGTGAGCATATTTCGCGTTTCTTGGTACAGCGATAATAGTTATGTCCTTTCTGTGTTTCGGCAGTAATCGCACATTTACACTCTCCACAAGTGAGTAATCCGCGAAATGGAAAAGTACTCTCTGCTTTCCTAGTTTTGATATGTCCGCGATCTTTCATTACCTCCTGACATGTATCAAAAAGTTTCTTTGATATTAACGGCTCGTGCGAACCTTGATATGTCTCGCCCTTGAACTCAAAAATTCCATAGTAAAAAGTGCTTTTCAATATTCTCTGGACACAGGAAACTGCCAGAACATTGCCTTTGTAGCTCCGCAGTCCG
>CAYXAG010000026.1:0-9308 GCA_964462235.1 uncultured Candidatus Saccharibacteria bacterium | reverse complement strand
AGTATCCCGAGATTGGCAGTTACTGCTTATCTGGGGTCAAACGCGTAAGTCCTAATCGTGAAGATACATAAAGGCGTGTTTCTTGGCTATTGATTGCGACCACCTTCAGTATACCAAGAAATACGTCTTTTTGCTGTATGTGAGCCATTATTCAGCAAACTCGAGACGTGAATATTGAAACTCGGTTTTAAGGTATTTTTTAATGCCGTCCCCATGAGCAATTTAATACAGATTGGCTTAGCTACTGGTTTTTGCCAATGAGGTTTCAATATTCACGTAGTACAAATAAACAGGCATCTTTTTACATGCGGGCTGTGGAAAAGCAAACCTGCAATATTTTCTTAAAAAGCTTACAATATCGTTGGGTCGCAGTTTGTACAAATTAATATATTTTTACCGAGATGAAAAAGAATTTGAGAAGTTTATTTTCACCAGCCCTGATTGGCGCCTTGATGCTGGCGGGGACATGGACACCCGTGTACGCACAGACACTATCAATCCAAGATCTGATCGCGACATTACAAAAACAAATTGAAACACTGAAGGGCCAGTTAGCGGCATTGGAGACAACGCGAGGCGCAGTCCACGACACCTTAAAAGTCATCTCTCAACTTCACGCAGGGATGTCGGGAGAAGATATAAAGCTTCTTCAGGAAATACTTGCCGCAGATCCGGATGTGTATCCGGAAGGCACTATCAGCGGATATTACGGCAGACGTACCGCGCAGGCGGTAAAACGCTTCCAAGCAAAACATGGCTTGGAACAGATGGGACATGTCGGGCCCAAAACCCTTCAGAAATTGAACGAAGAACTTGATAAGAATCCCATCACAAAAGAAGATAGCACCCAGCGGCACTGTGCGATTGTGCCGCCCGGGCATTTGATAGCTCCCGGATGGCTCCGAAAACACGATGGCGTAGCGCCTGTTGTCCCGCCGTGCCAAGCGCTTCCGCCCGGTATCGCGGCCAAACTGGGCCTTGCGACTACTACGCCGCCCATAAAAGATCACACCGCGCCGATCATACATCAGGTGAGCGCGACCGGCATAACATCTACGAGCACTCATATCACATGGATGACCAATGAACCGGCGACCAGCAAGGTGTGGTACGGCACGTCAACTCCGGCGGTAAGTGCGACTGCTTGGATGGTAAGCGATGGAACCCTTGTCAGCCTTCATGACCTGACGCTTTCCAATCTTGCGGCGACGACGACCTATTACTATGTGGTTGGTTCATCGGATGCGGCCGGCAATACGGCAACCTCCAGCGAAACGAACTTCCACACATTGAGCCAATAAAATCACTCTGTTTACAAGAGTCCCGCCAAGCAGGACTCTTGTAAAAACTATGAAAAACAAATTTGACATCTTCCGCGTATTTAATGGTCGCGTACTCACGTGGAAAAACTTTGAGCAAAGCGCCTTGTTCTTCATCCATCAATAATTGATCCGGGACAAAAACACAGCACCAACGGAATTATCCACAGAGAAAGGTTGACGAGCATGACCCCGTGCGCTACGAATGGTACAATTGATACCAATCTCTTATGGACACCCAAAAGGCCATTGAACTCCTGGAAAAAAGCGAACACGTTGGCCTGCTCATCCCCCCGCATCCGAGCATTGACGCGCTTGCCGCGGCCGAAATCGTGGCCCGGATTCTAGCTGATAGGGGCAAAACAGTGGGATTCGTGACAGCACAGCCCCCCACTCCGCTTCCCGCAGCGATCTTCAAGAAAGTCCTCGCCTCCTCACCCTTGAGCAAAGAATTTATCGTCTCGCTGGATACGTCCTCATCCGGGGTTTCCCAGCTCCGATACGAAAAGCACGAGGACAGGATTGATATTATTCTGTCGCCCAAATCCTCCCCGGTCCGGCAGGAATTCTTCTCCTATCACGACGGCAATTTGCAATGCGACTGCGCCGTCGCCTTGGGCATACCGGATATAGAGGCGATGGACAATGGCCTTGCGATTGACCCCCGTATTTTGACCCAAACCCCGCTCATAAATATTGACACGTCCTCCGACAACCGGCGCTGGGCTGAAACAAACGTGATCTCTCCGGACAAAATGTCTCTTGCCGAAATCGTATACGAGATCCTCCAAGGCCTGCCCGGAGTTTCTCTCTCGGGGGAAGATGCGACACTCGTGCTTGCCGGAGTTATGGCGAGCAGCGACTGTTTCGCCACCCACACCGTCAACGCGCCGTCGTTGGAAATCGCCTCCTCCCTCCTAACAAAAGGGGCCTCGTGGCAAACAGCGCGAGACCTTGCGCGCGCGCCGCAGCCCTTTGCCCTGCTGCAGCTGGCAAGCCGCGCTGCGGTACGCTCAAAACAGGATCAGGAACACGCCGTCACGTGGTCATTCCTGACGGTTGAGGATTTTGAAAAAACCGGGCGCTCTCCGGGAGATCTATCTTTTGTGATGCGCCATATCTCTACGACCTTCCCGCCTGCCGTGTGCCACGCCCTGCTGTGGCAGGATCCCCACGAGAAGAGCGTGCGAGCCGTGCTGCAAGCCGATGCGCCAGTTCTTGAGATGATCGCCGGACGCGAGCCGGGCCGTTTCCAAAGCCCTGATTTTGCCCTAGAGGCACGCTTCTCCGGCTTCCCCGAAGCGGAGGATCGCATCGCCGCTTTGCTCAAAGAGGTTATTTGAAATAAAACAGAAAGAAGTACCACGGTGCGGCGCCACGGGGTCGCAGGACGCGGTTCCGGTCCGCACCCGCACGTGATTCAGCTCCATGGCCTCTCCTTTTTCAGAAGAAAAAACGTCCCGGAGCTTGGAACTCCTTAAACGCAAAGAAGCAGAGGAGTCCACCAAGATACTCTCACAAAAATACGGCGTTCCGTATCTTGACCTTGGCCTGTTCCCGATTGAGATTGATACGATCAACCTGGTGACGGAAGAGATGGCGCGGCGCGGGGAGTTGGCCGTGTTTCAGGCAACCGGCGCGCGTCTCAAAATCGCGGTCCGCAACCCTGCCAAACAGGAAACCGTCTCTGCCCTCAAAGCCCTCACGGACAAGCACTACACCTACGAATTGTTTCTTGCGTCCCGTTATGGCCTGGAGCATGTCTGGAGATTTTATCAAAAAGTCCCGGAGCGATACAGCCAGAGTGCCGCCACCATTGAGGTTTCCGGGGAACGACTCGGGCTCTTCCAGAAAGAAATCAATAGCGTTTCAGAAGTGAAGGCAAAAATAGAAGCGGTGTTTTCCGCGCGCACCAGCGAGGCGCTGGAAATCATCCTGGCAGGGGGTCTTGCCACCGACGCCTCGGATATTCATATTGAGCCGCAGGAGGACGGAGCGCGGCTCCGTTTCCGGCTGGACGGGGTACTCTACGACGTGACCTCCCTTCCCAAACGTTTCTACCAGCTGCTCCTCTCCCGCATCAAACTGGTCAGCGAACTCAAACTCAATATCCGCGACCGCGCCCAAGATGGCCGCTTCACCATTCATCTGGCCGACAGCGCCATTGAGGTGCGCGTCTCCACCCTGCCCGGCCCGGACGGGGAGAATACCGTGATGCGCCTTCTCAATCCCAAATCCATCTGGATCACTTTCGCACAGTTGGGCATGCAGCCGTGGGTACAAGCGGCCATGGAAGTTGAATTGAAAAAACCAAACGGCCTGATACTCACCACCGGTCCCACCGGATCCGGAAAGACCACGACACTCTATACATTTCTCCGCACCGTCTACTCCCCAGGCGTTAAACTCATCACGATTGAAGATCCGATTGAATACCACCTTCCCGGTGTAGAGCAAACGCAGGTTGATCATGAAAAAGGATACGACTTTGCCAATGGCCTGCGCGCGATCGTGCGCCAGGACCCGGATGTGATTCTGGTCGGAGAAATCCGCGACCTGGAAACCGCCGAGGTCGCCATGCACGCATCCCTCACGGGCCATCTTGTCTTCTCCACGCTGCACACCAACGACGCCGCCGGCACCATTCCCCGCCTTTTGGACCTGGGTGTCAAACCCTCAATTATCGCGCCTGCGATCAACGTCGCGATGGGCCAGCGCCTGGTCCGCAGGCTCTGCACCTCCTGTCGGGAAGCAGTGCCCCTGGATTCTGGTCTCAAGAAAAAAATCATGGGCGAGCTCGCAGCCTTCCCGCCCGGCATACCCATACCCGAACCAACGGCCTGGACACTCTTTGCAGCTCACAAGGCCGGATGCGCGGCCTGCAGCAGCACCGGTTATAGGAGCAGAATCGGCGTCTATGAGATCATTTTGATCAATGACGAGATGGAAGCGCTCATTCTGAAAAGCGCGCCTGAATCCGAGATCAGAAAAGAAGCCATCCGCCAGGGACAAATCACCATGCGCCAGGATGGAACCCTGAAAGTTTTGGCGGGTCTGACCGATTTTGCCGAGGTGGAACGGATTGTAGGGGTTTAAAAAACATCTCCCGAAGCCGTGGGCAATTACTCCGGTCAGGGGACACGGAGGTTAGGATTTCCCCCAGGCACAGGCCAGTAAACCGCAGAGCGGCAACCAGACTGCCCTGGTAGAGAAACCCCCAAATTAAGGTTTTGAAAACTCATCGCCTTAATTGCCCACGGCTTCGGGAGACGTTGTAAAAGGTATCATAATATAAAAGGGGGCATCAGCCCCTCCAGTCTATTTCTGAATATCATTATAGCAAGAGAATCATAGTATGTCAACTTCCCCGATGGCCGCGCCAAAAAAAGGCGTCCCTGATCCGGGGCTGGATTCCACTCTCCGGCCCCAGCGCTGGGACGAATATATCGGGCAGGATCGCATCAAGCAAAACCTGCGGATTCTCATTGATGCGGCGCGCAAGCGCAACGAGCCCATGGAGCACATTCTTCTCTCCGGCCCCGCGGGCCTGGGCAAGACCACGCTGGCGCATCTGGTGGCGCGCGAGATGAATACCTCCATCCGCATCACCTCGGGTCCGGCGATTGAACGCGTGGGGGACCTGGCTTCCCTTCTTACCAATCTCTCCCCGGGCGACATACTCTTCATTGATGAGGTGCATCGCCTGCATAAAGTGATTGAGGAGGTGCTCTATCCTGCGATGGAGTCCCGAACCCTGGACATCATCATCGGCAAAGGCCCGTCTGCCCGCACCATACAGTTGGAACTGCCGCCCTTCACTCTGGTCGCGGCCACAACCCGCATGGGGCTCCTGTCCAGCCCCCTGCGTTCGCGCTTCGGGGGCCTCTTCCGCCTTGATTTCTACACGCACCACGATATTGAGCGCATCATCCGCCGCTCCGCGCGCGTCCTGGAATCTCCCATTGAGGAGCAGGCAGTACACCTCCTGGCGCAACGAGCGCGCTTCACGCCGCGCGTCGCCAACCGCCTGCTCAAGCGCAGTCGCGACTACGCACAGGTGCATGCGACAGGCGCTATCAGTCTGGACGCGGCTGCACGGACCATGGCGCTTTTGGAAATAGACGAGCTGGGCCTGGAGCCGATGGATCGGAAAATCATAAGCGCGATCATAGAAAAATTTGCCGGAGGCCCGGCCGGCCTCCAGGCCATTGCCGCCGCCTCAAGCGAAGAAGAAGACACCATTGCCGAAGTGTACGAGCCCTATCTCATGCAGCTCGGATTTTTGGAGCGCACTCCTCGGGGCAGGATCGCAACAGAGCGCGCCTACACGCATCTTGGCATTTCCTTTGTCAAACAGCAGCCGCTTCTCTCCTGATCACTATGGCCGGGCATTCAAAATGGACGCAGATAAAGCATCGCAAAGCCATCACGGATGCGCGCAAGGGAACGCTGTTCTCAAAAATGGTGCGGGAGATCATGCTGGCAGCACGCACCGGTCAGGACCCGAGCGCCAATGCCCGATTGCGCTCTGCCCTGGAGCAGGCGCGCGCCATCGGCCTGCCTAAAGACAATATTGAACGCGCCATCGCCCGCGCCTCGGGTGCGGGGGAGGGCGGGGAGCTTTCCGAAATCATCTTTGAAGCGACCGGACCCGGAGGTGTTGCCATTATTGCGGAAGCCATCACCGACAGCAAGAACAGGACGGTCAACGAAATCAAACACCTCCTGTCGCAATACGACGCGCGCATGAGCGAGCCCGGATCAGTCATGTGGAACTTTGAAAAAATCGGCATCGTTGAAATCACCGCGGATCAAAATCCCGGAAAAACAAAAGACGAGATGGAAAGTGCCATCATTGAATCCGGTGCGGCTGATTTTTGCGAGACGCATGGGTCTTGGATTCTTGAGACGGCATTTGCCGACACCGAGTCCGTGCGCGCAGGACTGGAGGAGCGCGGGATTGCGGTCAAAGAAACCGGGCACGACTATAAACCCCGCGCAACCATCGCCCCTCTACCGGAAAAAGAAGCACGGGTGAGCGCACTCCTGGAGGCACTCTCCGAACATGACGACATACAGGAGATATACACCAATCTTTCTCGCGCATGATTGTCTTAGGCATTGATCCGGGCACCACCGCGGTCGGATACGCGGTGATGGAGGCGGCCCGATCCCCGCGTCTCCTTGCCGCCGGCCTGATTCCGATCCGGGCGCCGGAAGAAGGAGACCGGCTCCGCCAGCTTCACGAAGGCATGCGGGCAATTATCTCCGAGTGGCTGCCCGATGTGGCGTCCGTGGAAAAACTCTTTTTTTCGGTCAATGTCAAAACCGCCATGCGGGTCTCACAGGCGCGCGGTGTGATCCTCTTGACAGCGCATTTGGCAGGGATTAGGGTCTATGAGTATACACCCCAGGAGATCAAACAGACTCTCACCGGCGACGGATCCGCGGACAAGCTGCAGATTAAAAAAATGGTGAAGCTCACGGTTCCGACCGCTGGCGCGCTTCAGGCGCGAGACGACGTATTTGATGCGATAGCTTCGGCGCTGGCGTGTTGTTTTCACGAAAAATTACATCTTCAAAAGGTCGAGTAAAACTTAAGCACATTCAACCATTACCTTGACGGATATCATGAATAACGTTGCAACGTTAAACTACGATCAGGAAGATGACGTTGATTACGAGACGGAAGACGACACGGACGAAGACGACGCAGAGGGAGAGGATGACGGTTCAATGGACGACGAGGACGATTCCGATGACGACAGATGAGACGGACTAGACCGGACACGAACGAGAGAGAAATAAAGAATGCCGCCCGAGGGGCGGCATTCTTTATGCCACTTTCACAAATTTTCTCTTCCCCACACGAATCGTCATCCCCTTCTCAATCGTCACAGATTTTGCCGACTCTGGAACGCGCACCCCGTCAATCTCCACCGCGCCCTGATCAATCAGCCGCCGGGCCTGGGACTTTGACGATGCAAGACGCAATTCAACCAGGAGCACTCTCGGATCCCATGTGCCGGTTCGCGGCACCGCAACCCGACTGATCCCTGCGGGCATTCCGTGTTTTGAAAATACTCTCATAAATTCGTCCCGCGCCCGTTTGGCGGCTGGTTTCCCGCAATACATATTCACGATCCTTTCGGCAAGGATAAGTTTTACATCCCTCGGATTCACTGTCCCGCTTTCCAAATCCCGATGCATAGTCTCAGTCTCCTCCGTCGGCGTATCGGTAAGCAAAATAAAATATTTTTTCATCACCTCATCCGGCACGGACATGACGCCGCCAAACATGTCCGCGGGACTCGCCTGCAGAGCGATGATGTTGCCAACGCTTTTGCTCATCTTGCGCATGCCGTCCGTGCCCTCCAGAAGCGGAACCGTAACAACATCCTGCTCGTCCATGCCGAACCGGCGCTGGATCTTGCGACCCATGAGAAGATTGAATTTCTGGTCCGTCCCGCCAATTTCCACATCGGCGTCAACCGCCACCGAGTCGTATCCTTGCAGAAGGGGGTAAACCATTTCAATAATGCTGACGTCGTGGCCCTCTCGGATCCGCTTCTGAAAATCCTCGCGTTCCAACGCCTGCTGGACCGTGATTTTTGACAAAAGATCATATAAAAACGCAACGTCTGTTTTTTTATACCACTCGCTGTTATAACGTACTTCTGTCTTTTTAATATCCAGAATCTTTCCGGCAACCGCGAGGTACTTTTTCATGTTCGCTGCCACGTCTTTCTCGCTCAAAGGAACGCGCGCCTCACTCCTGCCCGAAGGATCGCCGACGGTTGCGGTAAAATCGCCGATGATGAGCACGGCCCGATGTCCGGCATCCTGAAACTGCCGGAGCTTGCGCAACGGCACGGTGTGGCCCAGATGCAAATGCGGAGCTGTCGGATCAATGCCAAATTTCACCCGCAGCTTTTTACCCGACTTCAACGCCGCATCCAAATGATCCCGCACAATCACCTCCTCCACCCCCCGCGTCAAAATCTCTCCTGACAAAAAGGATTTTTTCATATCCGCATCATACCATATTCGTCCTCTTGAGGATAACGGATCATGCATAAGTTCACACACATTTGGCATGTGCACCTGTGCGTGCTATGATAAAAGATACTATCCGCGATGCTCATCCGGGAGCCGGCGCTCCCATAACTTCCCGCATCTGAAAGCGAAGGTACACGAGCGTATCGCGTATCATCGCTCTCGGAGGAGAGGGGAAGATTATGAGACTAATGGTCGTGGTGATGGACGAATCGGGGCACCAACTCGGGAGGATAGAGATAGACACCACACCCGAGCCAGTGGCTCACGAAGAGACCGCAACCCAGGAGGCCGAAGCGCAAACATCTCCCGAAGCCGTGGCTGCTCCGGCCGAGGCCGAAGAGATGGCTCCTGAAGTTGCCGTTGCCCCGGCAGAAGAAGCGGCTCCTGAAGTTGCCGCAGAGCCGGCTCCCGATGAAGCGGCAGGAGAAGAAGCCGCCCCAGAGGCAACAGCGGCAGCAGAAGAGGAGCCAGCGGCTCCCATGGCAGAGGAGATGCACGCCGCGGCAGAAAGTCCTGCGGCAGTAGAAGAGACACACGAGTCAGAAGCGGAAGAGGCGCCGACCGCTGAAGAGCCCGCCGAAGAAGAGCACGCGTAGAAAACGCAGAGAAGGACAGCCCTTCTCACATTAAAAATCCGCATTCCCTCCGAGAGAGTACGCCACCACAGATCCTTCTGTGGTGGCTTCTCCGTTTATATCCGCGGAAAATGGGGGTCCATCAACCACAAACACCCTCCCCCGTGATATTGACTTTTTATACATCTTCAAGCGAAAGCCCCGCTTGTTTCAGTATCGCGATGGCAGTCCCTTTCGGCAATGCTTTTGTGTGATACGCCACCATGGTTCTCTGTTTTGTGGCGGGATGATAAAAAATAAGGTAATTAGTGGGATTCGTAACCATGCATGATAGAATAATCGCATGGATACGGGT
>CAYXAG010000025.1:6630-9477 GCA_964462235.1 uncultured Candidatus Saccharibacteria bacterium | reverse complement strand
AGATGGTTACAAAACTCTGTTTCGTAGCCAACGCTGTCATAATTTCGTGCGAGCCTAGGACTGGACGAGGAAGGCGTATATGGGGAATATACGCCGACCAAGGAGGGCGGACGAAGGCGGAGCCGAAATTATGCGCGTGCAGTAGAATAAAGGGTTTTGTAACCATCTCTAAGAGTGTGTCTCGCGCCCAGACCCCGCGACATCTTTGATGAAGAAAGTTTCCGTCACTTCCATACAGAAGCGGATGCGCTGGGTCCTCTTCTTTTTTTTATCTGCCCTGGGAGCGTTGGACGCGCGTCTTTTTCTGATGACGATTGTTCATCACCGCGACTATGTGCGTTTGGCGGTTAGACAGCAGGGGTCTTCCGGGGAATTCGTATCGGAACGAGGAAGCATTTTTGCCCGGGACAAAGACGGGAATAAGATACCGCTTGCGCTGGATAAGACTTTTCAAGTACTGGTCGCATCCCCTAATGGCGTGAAGGATCCTGCGGGAGAAGCGGGTGTTATCGCCGACTATTTTCATCTGGACCGCAACGACATAGAGGCAAAACTTTCCAAGAAAAACGATCCGCATGAGATTCTTGAGAGAAAAGTTGATCCGCAGGAAGCCGCGGGATTTGATGTGAGTCGTCTGCCGGGAATCTTCTTTGAAGATGAAAGCCGACGGGTGTACCCCAATGGGATCCTGGCCTCTCACGTGCTCGGATTCGTCGGTGTCCAGAGCGATGTGCAAGCGGGTCGGTACGGGCTGGAACGGATGTACGATACGGACCTGGCGGGCAGGAACGGGTCCTGGCGCGATGTGAAAGATGCGGGCGGATTTTGGGTCGCATTGGGAAGGCGGATTATCAATCCTCCCCAAAGCGGCGCCTCTTTGGTTTTGACGCTGGATTATAATATCCAGCGCAAAGCCCAAGAGCTGCTCCATGCCCTGCGGGAGAAGTGGGGAGCGCCATCCGGCGCCGTCCTGGTCTTGGATCCGAAGAGCGGCAAGATTCTTGCGGATGCCGGAGATCCGGCGTTTGATCCGAATGCGTTTTCCCGGGAAAAGGATTTTGGGGTTTTCTTAAACCCGACCGTGGAGGCGACCTATGAGTTTGGGTCGGTGATAAAGCCGATTACCATGGCTGCGGGCATTGAAGAGGGTCTCGTCACTCCCGATGCGACCTACACGGATACCGGGGCGCTGCATTACGGTTCGTATACCATTCGCAATTTTGACGGAAACGCATATGGTGTCCAGACCATGACGCAGGTTTTGGAAAAATCCCTCAATACCGGGGCAGTATATGTGGCGCGGCTTCTGGGCCATGACCGGCAGCTGGCATTCCTGAAAAAATTCGGATTCGGAGAAAAAACAGGCGTGGATATGCTCGGGGAGGTCGCGGGCAATATTTCAAATCTGAACTCCGGCCGCGACATTGATTTTGCAACCGCATCGTTCGGGCAAGGAATTTCGGCGACCCCTCTGCAGATGGCGCGCGCAATCGCGGCCATTGCCAATGGCGGGACCCTGATGCGTCCGTATATTGTGGAGAAGGTAATTGACGATTCCGGAAACCAAAACGTACACGGCCCGCAGATGGAGCGCACGGTGATTTCCTCTTCCACCGCCGAGACGCTTACCAAAATGTTGGTTTCGGCCGTGCGTTCGGGGTTTGAGACCAGAGCCGGCCTGAAAGGTTACTTTGTGGCTGGGAAGACCGGCACTGCGCAGATTCCCAAGGCAGGCGGACGGGGATACTCGGACGCCGTGATCCATACATTTGTGGGCTATGCCCCTGCCTTTCACCCGAGATTTCTGATATTATTACAGTTGAACGAGCCCAGAGGGAATCGGTTTGCGGCCAATACCCTGACGCCGGCATTCCATGATCTGGCGGAGTTTATCTTGAATTATTATGAGGTGCCGCCGGATGAGAAGTAACTCGCACATGTGGTTCCCTTGGCATTTTGTCCTCGCGACACGCTCGGCGGTCCAGCGACTGCCTCGCTCAGTATTCGGCGCGCGTTCGCCTGCTGGCGAAACCATGCCGCGCGCCTCATAATGGTCGCGAGAAGCAAAATGCCTCGACCACATTTGCTCGCAAGAGTATGAAAAAAAGAAAAGCCGCCCGCTGGTGAACAAACGGCGATGAAGCGATAAACCGAGTAAGGATCTCTTGGTCAGTCGGAGAAACGAAAAGCATAGATGATGGATGAATGCATAAACACTGAAGCTATGATGACAAAAAAGTCAATACTCCAAAAGATACTGGCGGTTTTGGCCCGCGCGACTATACGCGCGTATAAGCCGGTGGTCGTGGGTATCACCGGATCCGTGGGGAAGACTTCCACCCGTCTGGCAACGTACGCTGTTGTGAAAAAAAAGTTTAGGGTGCGCACGGCGGAGAAAAACTATAATAACGAGATCGGACTGGCTCTTACGATTCTCGGGATACCTCATTACGGCCGGAATATCTTTGGCTGGATTTCGGGATTAGCTCCAGCAGCCATGCGGCTCGTCATCCGGAATCCGCGCTATCCGGAAATTCTCGTGCTGGAGTATGGCGTGGACCGGCCGGGAGATATGGATTATCTCGTCTCTCTTGCGCGTCCGGAGGTTGCGGTGGTAACGGCGATTGGTGAGGTGCCCGCACACGTGGAATTTTTTGAGAATCCAGAAGCGCTTGCCAGAGAAAAAGCAAAGCTGGTAGCCGCCCTTCCTTCGGCTGGATTCGCGATTTTGAATCACGATGATTATGCGGCCTACGATATGCGCGGCAGTACCCCCGCGCGCGTTATCACGTTTGGCCAGGAAGAGCATGCCGAGGTGCGCATGGATAATTACGAGTTCCGCATTGG
>CAYXAG010000025.1:0-6620 GCA_964462235.1 uncultured Candidatus Saccharibacteria bacterium | reverse complement strand
CAAGGACGCGATTCTCGGTGATATTCCGGCAGGAATAAGCTTTAAATTGAGTTATGGGGGGAGCACGGTGCCAGTCCGTTTGAGCGGTACCTTTGGCGCGCCGCACTCATACGCGGCCTCGGCTGCGGCAGCCGTTGGCATTGCGTTGAAGATGAATCTGGTGGATATCTCCGAAGCCTTGCATGCGTATATGCCCGCACCCGGACGCATGCGGCTCTTGAGGGGCATTAAACATTCTTTCATTCTGGATGACACGTATAATGCGTCTCCCGAATCTATGCGTGCGGCGCTGGAAACGCTTCAGGCGTTGCCCGGTCGGCGTAAAGTCGCGGTGCTTGGCGATATGCTGGAATTAGGCACCTACACCGAGGGCGCGCACCGCGCCATCGGCGATACGGCTGCCAAGTTTGCAGACATGCTCTTTTGCGTCGGCGCCCGCGCCAAATTCATCGCGGATGAGGCGATCCTGCGAGGTCTGGACCGGGAGAAAGTATTTTATTTTGACGACTCGCCCGCTGCGGGCCGCGCGTTGGATCCGGTGATCAGGGAAGGGGATTTGATTCTTGTCAAAGGAAGCCAGGGGATGCGAATGGAACGCGTGGTGGAAGAAATTATAGCTGATCCCCAACGCGCGGAAGAACTCCTCGTCCGCCAAGAGGCGTATTGGCGGCGGACAAGTCCTTGGAGCGTTCTTATCTAAACCGGGTGCAATTATTTTCGGAGACGGGGCATCCGCTGGCGCGGAATGCCCCGCGTCTTGCCTCAAAATTTACAACAATCATCACAAAAGCTTATTAGGCAAAAGGTCTTATGCCTCACCGCACAAATAAAATGGGTTGCGCTGATGTTACGGCGCAACCCACGGTCTTATTGTTTAGGGAACTTCTTGACCGTATCCAAATAACGACGTGGTATCGGTTTCCCTTTGCGTAGTAGCAAAGAGACTTTCGTAGGGCCTATGTGGTAGGCTACTACTGCCGTTTCCACGTTGCGGAAACGATGAACAAGGTCAAGAAAATATAGATACCCGAGCTTAAGGTTCTCTTCGGGTGTGAGTAATACTTTTTTCACACTTAGAGACGTACAATCGGGTATCTTGCGTAACAGTTCACGAACAGCGATAGGCGTGAGGCCGGATGGGCCATACGATTTGCCGTCGGGATGGACTCCGCGGCTGTCGCGTGCGCGCCTTGCGTTAAGTATTGCCTCGAAGTAGCGCGTACTATCTCCTAACGCCGCGAGGTACGCAGACGTGATATACACGCCACTCTTTTGGGCGACAACGGCTTCAGAGGCGACAGACGCCTCCTTCGTCTGCTCTTGAAGCTCGCGGTCTCCCTTCACTCCCTGCGCCCGTTGTTCGACTATCTCTTCGGGCAAGAGAGCGGGCGGAGAAGTCGGATTGGGATTGCCAGTCAGAAAGTGAACTGCTCCGACAAGCCCGAGTGCCACCACAAGAATCGGGTGTTTCGCCAACAAGTGAATGAGGGCGGAGCACGACGAAAGTTGGTGGTACATTTCTTCTCCTTTCCTGATACCATTTTTTTGTTTATTTCTTCTTCCAGTCGCCACCAAACCCCCATCGTGCGAAGACGATCATTTCCAAAGTATCGTGTGCGTGGGAGGCGTGATGAAAGACCCGCTCTCCTCGTATGCCAATGTCGAGCTGCCCCCAATGGCCGGCAGGCAACGCAATAGGCACCTTCAACTTGGTACCGATGGTTGGAGCAATTTTATTGTTCCATACGTCTTCGTGCCTGTCGGATTCGGTAAACCGAAGTCCTGAAAAAAAATTCAGGATCAGGCGACTGTTCGGGATACGGAGTACATCAATACCCTGCTCCCCGTAGCCATCAAGCTTCAGTCCCTCAATTTCACTCCGGGAGATTTCTCCCCATGTGCTGTATGGATACCCCAACGGCTCCCATGCACTCGCACGGGTAGCCAATGACGACGCGGCCAGGAGAGTGGCGACGATACACCCAACGGATACTCTTCGTAGCATCAGGTCCTTCTTTCTTTTTTCGAGGTGATGTACATGTCATCCGAGGCAAACGGTAGACCAGAATCTTCGATGCAGACCCCCTTTCTTAATGGCCCTTATTCCAGGCGTGCAGCCGTTCTTTTTTGATCCATTCCTTCCACAGGGAATGCCAAAAAAGATATTGGTTGATCGGCCGTATCAGAAAGTACATCGGTAAAGACGCGAGGGTCTTTCTCAACATCCCGAGCATGACTCCTTTGATTACACAGGGAATCGCGAGCATCACGAAATCAATCAGGATTCCCAACGCACATGCGACAAGGAAATTCTTTGTGTACGCCCAGTACCCGATCCACAGAAGCGGCTCTATAAGGGCGTATGCTAACTCCCCGTAGATCACGAACCCGAGCTTCTTGTTTTTGGCGAAGCGATGGATCGCGAGGTTTTGAAAAAAACTTCGGTACCACCGATCAACCTGTGAGATAAACACCCGCACTGTCGATGGATCTAAGGGATAGCACAGCGCATCTTGCGCGCAGTATACGTGGTATCCCTCATTTTGAACTTCCCACGTAAAGTCCATATCTTCCGCCATCGTACGGGCCTTGAACCCTCCGAATTTTTGCAATACTCCCGTCCGGAATGTTGAAAAACATCCGGAAGAAACAAGCACCGCGCCAATGTTGTTCTGTCCGGCTTTGAATATAGAGATGCCAAACAGATACTCGATATAGCGCCCCCGTTCCCAGATGGTTTTGATGCGTTGGGGTATGACAAATCCACATACTGAGGCGGTCAGTGGATCCGCGAAGTACGGCAATGTCTTCTCAATCGCATCCGGAGCCAGCATGGTATCTGCGTCAATGGTCGCCACAAGATCGGTGGTGACCACGGACAAAACATAGTTCTGCGCCATGGCTTTCGTCCCTTGATTCAGAGGGGTGCCAATGACTTCGGCGCCATGCGCAGCCGCCACCGCACTCGTTGCGTCTTCTGACGCATCATCCACGACAAGGATACGCTCTATGGGCACCGTCTGTGTGCGAATACTTTCGATGGTTTTGCCAATTGAGTTTTCCTCGTTATAAGCCGGGACTACTACCGTAACGCTATACGGTCCCGAAGGCTTGGTTGCAAACTTTGGCCGCAAACCAAGCCACCAGCGCCAATCAAGGAAACGCATAGTGAGAACCTTCTCAATCTTTTGTTTGTCAAAAAACATATGCACATAGGTGCATATACCGTGTTTTTATATCAAAATTGATTATAAAAGTCAAGTCCGCGTTCTTGAGTTTGTTGAATAATGGCTCAAGGAAAGCAAAAAGGCATGAATCTTGATATTCAGTACACTCGTTCTTGTACAAGTCGTGAATATACGATATATATAAATGACCATGAATTGTGAGATGCTCCTATCGTCTAGCCTGGTCTAGGACGCCAGGTTCTCATCCTGGTAACCCGGGTTCAAATCCCGGTGGGAGCGATTTTATATCGCAAGAAAGCCGATTTTATTTTGGACGTCGCGCAGGGTTTTCCGGGCGATCGCATTGGCGTGTTCCGCTCCCCGATGCAGAATATCAAAAACCGTTTTCTTCTCGGCAGAAAATTCTTGGTAGCGCCTCTGAAGCGGCGATAATTTCTCAACAAGCAATTCTCCCAGATCTTGTTTGAAATCGGCATAGGTTTTATGCCGGTATTCCGTCGCGATCTGGTCCATGGTCGCCTCCGAAAACGCTCCAAAGATCCGCATAAGATTTGCAATGGCCGGTTTTTTTTCTTCATCGTAGATGATCTGGCTGCCGGAATCCGTAACCGCGATTTTGATTTTGCGGCGGATTTCGTCCGGCTCGTCCAGCAATGAAATATAGTTATTTGGGCTTGCGGCTGACTTGGACATTTTTTTTGCCGGATCATCCAGGCCCATGATGCGGCTGCTCTCTTGCGGAATAAATCCTTCGGGGATTTTGAAGGTCTGGCCAAAGCGGTTATTAAAGCGTTTTGCAAGAGAGCGCGTAAGCTCAATGTGCTGGCGCTGATCCTCTCCCACCGGCACCGCATCGGTCTGGTAGAGAAGTATGTCGGCGGCCATCAGAACCGGATAGTTGAGAAGTCCGGCATATAATTCTGACTGTTGTTCCCTTTTATCCTTAAATTGCGTCATCCGTTCAAGCTCGCCGAGAGATGTCGTGGTATTCAAGATCCATCCGAGCTCCGCATGCGCGGGCACATGCGATTGGACAAAGATGGTAGATTTTTTTGGATCAATGCCCGCGGCCATATACATCATGGCGGTATTGAGGGTGTTTTGGCGTAGTTCCTCGGGCTCTTGGGGCACGGTGATGGCATGCTCATCCACCACGCAGAAAAACGGCTCAAAGCTCTCCTGAAGTTTCATCCATTGTTTGATTGCCCCGAGGTAATTGCCGATATGCAAAACCCCGGATGGTTGTATCCCGCTGAATAGTATTTTATTTTTCATATAATACTCATGCATGAGCGAACTGCGCTGCGCGTATGCGAACTGTGAAGGCGCGGTGTACAAATGCCCGAAGCTCGGAGGGAGGGAAACCGAGGCTTCACCATCAGGCGAAGAACGCGGTGGGGTTCCCCCCGAACGAGCGAGGAGCATTTGTCCGCGCCGCAACCGTGAGCAGAGCGTAGCGGAGTGAGCGGTACTATACCTCAATCACCACCGGCAATACCATCGGTCTGCGCTGGGTTTTTTGGAACAGGAATTGGCCGACTTTCTCGCGCAGATTGTCTTTGATATGCGTCCAGTTGATCGGGTGCTCGCCGCTGACGGTGATTTCTTCCACGATTCTTCTGGTGCGATTGCGCACTTCTTTGAGCAGATCCTGGGATTCTTTGAGATAGATGAATCCGCGGGATATGATGTCGGGACTTGTCCGCACTTTGCCGGTGCGGGAATCCACTATGGCAATGATAACAAAGATTCCGTCGCCGGCCAAATGCTGGCGGTCGCGCAGCACCACCTCTTTCACATCGCCCACGCCCAGGCCGTCCACCATCACGTGATCCGTGGGCGCCTTTTCCTTCAGCATCTTGATTTCTCCAGGACTGACCGCGACAATGTCGCCGTCCTCGGCGATCACGATGTTACTTGTCGGGAGCCCGGCCTCCTCTGCGATTTTGGTATGCAATTTGAGCATGAAATATGTGCCGTGAATCGGGATGAAGTATGTGGGACGTGTGAGCTCAATCATCTGCTTTAGCTCGTCGCGCTTTGCATGGCCCCCCGCATGGATATCCATGGTGGCGTAGTGGTAGACGTGCGCGGCTTTTTTGTAGAGCACGTCTTTGAGGCGCTGAACCGTAGCTTCGTTGCCGGGGATCACCGATGAGGAGAAAATAATGGAGTCGGCGGGGCGCAGGGAAATACTCTTGTGTTCGTTGTTGGCGATTCGCATAAGCACGGCCCGATCCTCGCCCTGGGCGCCCGTGCAGATGATGGTTACTTGATCTTCCGGATGGTCGCCGATTGCTTTGGCTTCAATGAGCGTACCGCGTTTTATTTTCATGTATCCGAGCGCTTGGGATACGGCTACGTATTCTTTCATACTGGGGCCCTCAATCGCAACTTTCCTCCCATATTTTTCCGAGAGCCAGATGAGCTGCTGGATGCGCGTGAGAAGCGATGAGAATGTCGCCGCAATAATCCTGCCGGTGGCGGCTTGGAAAATGACCTCCAGCGACTTCTGCACTTCCGTCTCCGATATCTGATGTCCCGCGTGTTCGGCATCGGTGCTTTCCGAGACCAGAAGCGTAACGCCCTGTGCTCCGAGTTGGGTGAGTCGCGCGATATCGGCAGGCCGTTCGTTGACGGGCGTGTGATCAAATTTCCAGTCGCCGGTGTGGACCACCGTGCCGGCAGGGGTTTTTAAAACGATTCCTACGGAGTCGGGAATATTATGGTTGACATGGAAGAATTCCACGTCAAACGATCCCAGACGGATGCGCGAGTCCGGTGTCACGACTTCAATCCGGGGGCGCGCCACATGAGAAAAATCTTCCTGCCTTTTGACGATGACGCCTCGCGTCAGCGCCGTCGCATATATCATGGGGTTTCCCAACGCGTCCAAGAGATGCGGGATTGCTCCGATATGATCGTAGTGGCCGTGGGTAATGATAACGCCGCGGATGTTTTTCTTTTTACTTTTGAGATATTCAATGTTGGGGATAAGATAATCAATCCCCGGCATGTCCTCGTCGGGAAATTGCAGGCCCATGTCTACGATGACAATGTCGTCATTATATTCGTAGACATAGCAGCTGCGGGTTACTTCACCGCACCCGCCCAAGGGAATAAAGCGCAGATGAGGGCGTTGGGTTGGGCGCCGTGCGTGTGTCGCCGGCGCCAGAGGCGGACGCTGCTGACCCGCGGAGGGCAGAGAGACGTGTCTTGGCCGTGCGGGAGCACGGGTGCGAGGCGATGAGCTAAGAAGTGGACGCATGCACGAAAACTGCAGTCTGCCTAGTCAATACGAATCGTTGAGGATAGGTAGCGCTATCATCCGCAGTATGACATTATAGATTGGTAATTTTTATAAGAGTAAAAATACTCGTGGTGCTCCATTCTTAAAATAGTTCGAACGCATTTCGCCGCCTGCGGCGGCGA
>CAYXAG010000024.1:0-9581 GCA_964462235.1 uncultured Candidatus Saccharibacteria bacterium | reverse complement strand
AATACACAGGCCCCGACCCCTACCGCTTCACATGGAAAGGCCTGCGTATTGATTCATCAAAAGAGATTCTTGAGATGGACTCTAAACAAACCAGCATATTTCTATGCTCAACAAATTTTTCGGCTATTTTTCTAAAGATATTGGCATTGATCTAGGTACGGCCAATACGCTGGTCTATGTGCGCGGCAGAGGCATTGTTATTAACGAGCCGTCGGTCGTGGCGATCAATCAGAAAACCGGCCATATTGTCGCGATAGGCGCGGAGGCCAAGCGCATGGTGGGCAGAACTCCCGCTCAAATCGTGGCTACCCGTCCGCTGGTGGCCGGCGTGGTTTCGGATTTTGAAGTGACGGAGGAAATGCTCAAGTATTTCATCCGCAAAGTGCACGAAGGGTCTTCCTCGTCCTTTCTTGCCCGACCCCGCGTGGTCATCGGGATTCCTTCCGGTGTGACCGAGGTGGAGAAGCGCGCCGTGGAGGACGCGGCGCGCAACGCCGGCGCCCGCGAAGTGTATCTGGTGGAAGAGCCCATGGCTGCGGCTCTGGGCGTGCGCGTGCCGGTGCAGGAGGCGGTTGGCTCTCTCATCGTTGACATCGGCGGCGGCACCACGGATATCGCCGTGATTTCTCTGGGGGGCATCGTGGTTGCCAAGAATCTGAAGATCGCCGGTGACAAATTGAATGAGGACATCATCCGGTTCGCACGCGATGAATTCAAATTGCTTTTGGGTGAGCGCACGGCCGAAGACATCAAGATCGCCATCGGATCCGCCTACGAATTGCCCGATCCCCTGGAGGCCACGATGCGCGGCCGCGACTTGGTCACCGGACTTCCCAAGGAGCTTGTGGTTGATGACTCGGATATTCGTCGCGCGATGCGCCATTCCATCAATACGCTGGTCAATACGATCAAAGCCGCGGTGGAGGAGACTCCGCCGGAACTGGTGGCCGATATCATGCATCGGGGGATTATCCTGGTGGGTGGCGGCTCCCTCCTGCGGGATCTGGATCGGCTCATTCAGGAAGAGACGCGGATCCCCGTGCGCGTGGCCGAGGATCCGCTGACGGCCGTGGTGCGCGGCACCGGAATCATTTTGGAAGACGTGGATTCGCTGAAAGATGTTTTAGTGAGTATTGATTACGAAAAAGTGCCCACGTAGGATTTTGATATGCGGCGGTTACCGGCCATGTATGCGTTGATCATGATCCTCGCGGCAGGGATTATTTTTTTTCGTGCCTCCGGCCCGGTACTCTTGATGCGCGAAGGACTTGTGCGCATCGCAGAGCCGCTCGCGCACGGCGCATCGGCTGCGGGAAGATGGCTCGCTAGGCGCGATGAAGCAAGCGACATGATCAGCGCGCATCAAGAGTTGGAGGCGGATCGCATCCTGATAGAGCGATTGACCCAGGAAAATCAGTCCCTCCAAAAAGCGCTCGGATTCAAAACCGAAATCAATAGTGCGCTCAAGGGCGCGCGGGTTGTCTCCTTCATACGAGAGTTGGGTGCCGAATCCCTTATCGTTGATCAGGGGCAGAGCGATGGCCTGAAGAAGGGCGATATCGCCGTGGATGAGTACGGATTTTTGGTGGGAGAGGTGGTTGAGGCCGGGAACGGACATGCCCAGATAGCCGTCGCATCAAATCCACCGGCTTCATTTCCGGCAGCCCTGCTGCCCCTTGGTGTCAGCGTGCTTGCCAAGGGTATGGGCAGCAGGACATTTTCGGTGCGATTGGTTCCTGCCGAGGCTCCGATACGGCGCGGAGATTTTCTCATGCGCCTTGTCTCGGGTATTGTCGGAAGCAGGCATACGATCCCCGCAGGGATCGTGACGGACGACTCGCCGCCCGGGCAGAGTGCCTTCAAGGAGCTGCATGCCGCACTCCTTGCGCGTCCGGAGATGCTGGAGCGCGTGTTTCTTATTTCTCTGCCAGCCGTTTCGGGTGCGTCGGACGGCGTAGGCGGCTTGAAGTCACATTGAGTATGGCGGTCGCAGCAGCGCTCGGAACTGTTGGGGGAATGTTTTTTGTTATGTGGGCGTCTGCCTCGGCAGGAGCGGGTTTTATCGCCGCGTTTCCATGGGCATTGATTGCGGCGTTGTGGTGGCTGGAGCGGCTGGCGCTGCCTTCGCGCATGGCGTTTGCGCTGACAGGAGGATTTTTATTGGATTCGTTTCTTCCCGGACCGTTTGGAGTTCACATCGCGATTTTTATTCTCTTGGCATTTGTCGTTGAATTTTTGCATGCCGTTTTTTCCGGACGCGAATCGGCATTTGCGCGTGGAGCCGCTCTGTTCCTTTTAATTCTTTTTTGGTTTATGATGATGCCGCTGGCACACAGGATGCTTGCGAATTAGAACTCATCTCAAAATTCCATCTGGCGCTCCGCTACGCGATTTTTGGCTGCGGCTCGGGACTCCGCCTCAAGGTATTGCCAATACCTTTCGGCGTCCGTCCCATCGCCTCGCATCAAAAATCGCGTAGCTCGCCACATGATAAGCGAATTTTGAGATGGGTTACAGCCATACGGATTATGAAATTCAGGCGTCGTGCTCGTCTATTTTTGGAGGCCGATGAAGTCTTTGTGGATGCGGCAAGCATCTTGGATCCGGCTGACCGTCTGGAACGTAAAATGGAGCGGCCCTTGGGCCGCCTGGCTTCGTTTCTTTTTCTCCTGGTCGTCATGGGCGGGATGACATACCTTGCAAGCCGTGCGGCGGATCTGCAGGTGGCCTCCGGCAACGGGTTTTTTTCCCAGTCCGAAGAAAACCGCTTCGCCGTGCGTCCGATTTTTTCTCCGCGAGGGATGATCTATGACCGTCTCGGCCGCCCGCTGGTGGAAAATGCGCCCTCCTTCGGGCTTGTCTTTGACCGCGGGCTCTTTGAAAAAAGCGGCGGAGACCGCCTGACACTCCTGCGCCAACTGCAAGCTCTCCTCAAAGACCAAAGCGACCTTTTCTCCGAGGCGAGCGTCAATCTCTCCTCCTCCGACGAGTTGTCCGGCTCGCCGCGCATCATCCTGGCCCGCGCGATTCCCGCCAATGTCGTGCTTGCGATCTCTTCCCATTTGGATTCCCTCCCGGGCATTCAGATATCGGAAAGTTACCAGCGCCTGTACGACGATCCCTATGCGTTTTCGCACCTGGTGGGGTCTGTGGGAAAGGTCTCGGCCGATGACCTTTTGAGGCGGCCGGAACTTGCCGATGAGGAGACCGTGGGCAAGAGCGGCATTGAGGCATTTTATGATGCGTTTGTGCGGGGGGCGGGCGGCAAAAAGATCGTGGAGGTGGATTCGCACGGCGTCTCAACCCGTTATCGCTTCACGAGGGAGCCGATTCCGGGTGATGCGCTCACGCTTACGATTGACGGCCATCTTCAGAAAATCATTTATGCGACACTTCAGAAATATATTTCCGGCGGCCGCGGGGCCAGCGTGGTGGCGGTGGATCCGGCCAGCGGTGCGATCCGGGCGCTGGTCAGCTTTCCCGGCTTTGACGCCAACAGCTTCGGCTCTTCGCTCTCCCCGGCCCGGTTGAGTGCAGTGCTGCGCGATCCGGTGCAGCCACTTTTTAACCGCGCGGTGTCGGGCGAATTCCCTTCCGGGTCCACGATCAAGCCATTGCTTGCGGCCGCGGCATTGCAGGAAGACATCATTGATCCGCATAAGAAAATCTATGACGAAGGATTTATCTCCATCCCCAATCCGTATCATCCGGGAGAACATTCCGTATTCCCGGACTGGAGAAAGCATGGCTGGGTGGACATGTATGATGCTATCGCCCTTTCCGCAAACGTGTATTTTTATATGATCGGTGGAGGCTACCAGGATCAAAAGGGTCTGGGTATTGAAAGGATACGCCGGTATGAGACGGCCTTTGGCCTCGGGGCGCTTACGGGAATTGATCTGCCCGGCGAGCGTCCGGGCCTGGTGCCCGGACCGGACTGGAAACGCCAGACCAGTCCTGCGGATCCGACCTGGCGGATCGGAGATACGTATCACACCGCTATCGGCCAGGGTGGAACGGAGGTGACACCGCTGCAGATGGCCATGGCGCTTTCGGCAATTGCAAACGGCGGCACGCTGTGGAAGCCTTATATTTTGGAGAGCGCCCGCGATGCAGATGGAACGGCGATTGCCGAGGGCCGTCCGACTGTCGTGCGCCAGGGTTTTGTGAGCCATGGAGCGCTTGAGGAGGTTGTCAAAGGTATGCGTCAGACCGTAACGTCCGGTACGGCGCGCCTCTTGCAGGATGTCCCCATGAGCGTTGCGGCAAAAACCGGCACGGCCCAGACGATTCCGGGCAAGCTTCCTCACGCGTGGGTAACGGCGTTTATTCCCGTGGATCACCCAGAGCTTGTACTGGTGGTGATGGTGGAGTATGCGGGCGAGGGAGCCACGGTTGCGGTCCCGATCACCAACGAGATCCTCCAGTGGTATGCCGCGCATCGCGGCCCGTGAACTCTGTGAGATGGTTACAAAACCCTTTATTCTGCTGCACGAGCATAATTTCGGCTCCGCCTTCGTCCGTCCTCCTCGGCGTATATTCCCCATATACGCCTTCCTCGTCCATCCTGGGCTCGCACGAAATTATGACAGCGTTGGCTACGAAACAGAGTTTTGTAACCATCTCTGTGCATAACGCCGATTGACACGGCGCCCCGATTCTTTTATCATTTCTCATCACCACTATGTCAGAATACATTTCCGCAGAAGGATTGGAAAAATTAAAAGCCGAGTTGCACCGTCTCAAAACCGCCAAACGCCAGGAGATTGCGGCCCGTCTTGAACATGCCAAGACGCTCGGGGATCTGTCGGAGAACGCCGAATATCAGGAGACCAAAGAGGAACAGACGCTCGTGGAGGGGCATATCGCGGAATTGGAGGAGATGCTGCGCAACATCGTGCTCATCAAAGACGGCCATGCGACCGATCGTGTGGTTGTCGGCTCCACGGTACGGGTAAAAAGCAAATGGGGAGAGGAGCAATATCGTATGGTCGGATCGGAAGAGGCCGATCCCGCCCACGGAAAAATATCCAACGAGTCGCCCATGGGTAAAGCGTTTTTGGGCCGCAAAAAAGGCGAGACCGTAGAGGTGAAAACTCCGCGGGGCGCGGTGAAGTACGAGGTTGTGGAGATTCGGTGATCCGCTCGCCGCTTTACTCTCCGCTCAAGGTTGCGAAGCGGATAAATTATCCTCGCTCGCAGCACGTAAACGCATGCGTTTACGCCCTCCGTGTTCCGCGCGCGGATGCGCGCGGCCTCGGTTTCCCTTGCTGCTCGCTTCGGTAATTTATGTCCCGCGTCTCCACAGTTCGCCTACGAGCAAAGCGGCTCGCAGATGCGAAATAGATAGGGAGAGATAATGAAATGAAAAAGCCCCACGCGGTGTGATCCGCGCGGGGCGCAATAGGCAGAGACTTGATAGTCTTTTCAGATGAGGGGTCCGAGGCCTTGTAAAAAAGCAGAATATGCTTCTCGTCTCGTTCTTTCGGCCAGACCAATTGTTTGATCTAGCTCTTTCCATAACTCTCGGATTATCTGCTCCCACTCTTCCTTTGTAAAAAGAGAGTAGATATCTTCTCCGTCTGCGGCATAGCCGCAGATTAAATACTCTCCGTTGGCCTTGCAGAGTTTTGCTCCTGTTCGGAGGAGCAGGAGTTCTCCGTCAGAGGAATTTTCTACGCGAGACCATTCTTGGTCACCGACAAGTTGTTTCGCCCACTTTGAGCCTATAGAATGGTTTATCCCCTATGTCTCCTTGATCAGGGATAGTGGCGGTAGGAAAGACTCCTGATATTATCTCTTTCTTAAACCATTTTGTCAAGTTCTTTTGAGTTTTATTTTTTGTTATAGTTATTCGGTATGGCACTGGAGGAAATCCGCAATGAGCGGATAAAAAAACTTGAAGCGTTGCGTGAGGCGGGCGTGGATCCGTATCCGGCCGATACCTCGCGCACGCACACGATCGCAGAGGTGCGGCGTGCGTTTGAGGGGCTTTCGGATGCCGGCACCGTCGTCACTATTGCGGGCCGCGTCATGGCGCGTCGCGAGCATGGCGGATCCATGTTTTTGGACGTGCGCGACGGGTCGGGTGTTATGCAAGCGTATTTGAAAAAGGATGTGTTGGGGGATGAATATGATCGCGCGACCGAGGCCTTGGATATCGGCGACATCGTTGAAATAGCGGGCAAGGCGTTCAAAACAAAAAAGGAGGAAGAAACCCTGGAAGCCACCCGTTGGCGCATGCTTGCCAAGTCCCTCCGCCCTCTGCCCGAAAAATGGCACGGGCTCCGAGATGTGGAGGAGCGCTTTCGCAAGCGGTATCTGGATACGTTGATGAACGAGGGAGTGCGCGAGCGGTTTTTGCTGCGCTCGCGCCTCATTGCGGCAGTCCGCGCATTCCACGAGAAGCACGGATTTCTGGAAGTGGAAACACCCGTGTTGCACCCGATTCCTGGAGGGGCTTTGGCCAGGCCCTTTGTGACGCATTATAACGCCCTGGATCTGGACGCTTATTTGCGCGTGGCGCCGGAGCTGTATCTGAAGCGCCTTTTGGTGGGCGGGTTTGACCGCGTCTTTGAGATCGCCCGGGATTTTCGCAACGAAGGCATTGACGCCACGCATAACCCCGAGTTTACGATGCTGGAGTGCTACGCCGCGTATTGGAACGAGGAGGACATGATGCGATTCGTGGAGGATATGTTTCTGGCGCTGGCCAGGCAATTGGGCACCAGGCGCGAGGTGATGTTTGAAGGAAAGAAAATCGTTTTCAAAAAGCCGTTTGCGCGCATTGCGTTTAAAGATCTTCTCGGCCGCTACGCCCTGATCACCGACTACGACTGGGAGACGCGCGATTCGTTGGCAACCCGCGCCCGGCAGCTGGGGATAGATGTCGGGCTCCACGAGTCAAAAGGAAAAATCGCCGATGAAATTTACAAAAAAATCTGCCGCCCGTATCTGGTGCAGCCCACATTTGTCACACGCCATCCTCTGGAGATTTCGCCGCTTGCAAAAAAGCAGGACGGTCGCCCCGAGGAGGTGCGCCGCTTCCAGCTCGTCATCGCAGGGCTTGAGATGACGAATGGGTTTGCGGAGTTGAATGATCCGCTGGATCAGCGCGAGCGGTTTGAAAAGCAGGAGCAGGAGTACCGCGGAGGGGAAGAGGAGGCACACCGCATTGACGAGGATTTTCTGGAGGCGTTGGAATACGGCATGCCGCCCGCGGCCGGCTTGGGCGTGGGGCTGGACCGGGTGGCGATGCTGTTTACCGACACGCGCACTATCCGCGAAGTCTTGTTTTTCCCCATGCTCAAACCCAAATAACATGAGCCCAAAAGACAGATTCAAAGTCATTTTGTCGGTGTATGCCTTGTTTGTGAAAGATGGTCGCATTCTTCTGTGCCGCCGGAGCAATACCGGCTACTGTGACGGGTGTTACGGCCTGCCCGCCGGACATGTGGAGGCCGGAGAAACCTTGCGCCAGGCAGCGGCGCGCGAAGTGCGCGCGGAGGTTGGAATCCTCGTGCGCCCGGAGGATTTGCGGCTGGTGCACGTGCTGTATCGCATAAGCGGAATTCCGGCCCCGCATGACGCGCAGATTTCTTTTTTGCTTCCGATCTCTGGGAGGGAGAAGCGCAGAATGCCGAGCCGGACAAGTGCGATCATGTGGAATGGTTTTTGCTGGCCGCTTTGCCGGACAACATGGTTCCCGAAGTGCGCCAAGCCATCACGGGATTTCAGGCCCGGTCGCCGTATAGCGAAATGTGGCCCGAGAAATAAAAAGTATGAAGCGGGATTACGGAATTTTTTACGTGGGGCTGAAGGTTTTGCTCCGGAAAGGCGGCGATCTTTTGCTTCTGCGCACAGATGACGGATACATTGATTTGCCCGGCGGCAGGATTGATAATGTTGAATACAGGGCGCCGCTTCAAAAAATCATTGCGCGCGAGATCCGTGAGGAGCTTGGTCCGGTACGATACAAGCTGGGCGAGCCGATGTTCCATTTCCGCAGGTACGCGAAGCGGCGCGGCATGCATGTCTTTCTGGCCGTGTACGAGGGGGATTACATCTCCGGATCCATCCGGCTCTCCCAGGAGCACAGCTCGTATCAATGGATCAAAGCCGGCACCTTTCCCTTTACGCGCCGCGACTTTACCACCGAGGAGACTTACGCGCTCTTCAGGGATAACCTGAAACGCATTCAATCCCATGCTTGATATTACATTCATCCGTGAGGAACCCCAAAAGCTCAAGGCCGCATTGCGAAATCGGTATGTGGATTTTGACGTTGACTATCTCTTGGAGATTGACCGGAGACGGCGGACAAAAATCAGCGAGGTGGATGATCTGCGCGCGCGGCAGAACGATTTTGCGGACGCAATCGCTCGGGAGTCGGGCGGCAGGCGGGATGATGCGATAAAGGAGTCGCGGGAGCTGAAGCATACGCTCGGCCACGCCGAGTTTGAATTGAAAGTGCTGGAGAGCGAGTTTGAAGAGCTCATGCGCCGGATCCCCAATGTTCCTCTGCCGGATGTCCCGATGGGCAGAGATGACAGAGATAATGTCGTTTTGCGCGAGGCCGGAGACAGGCGGCAATTTTCGTTTCCGACCCGCGATTACATGGAAATCGCAGAAGGGCTTGATGTCATTGACACGCGCCGCGCGGCCAAGGTGTCGGGATCCCGATTCGGCTATATCAAAGGCGGTCTTGCGCGCTTGGAGTTTGCACTGGTACAGTTTGCGTTTGAACAAGTTGCAAAAGAAGGGTTCATCCCGATTGTCCCGCCGGTGCTTATTAAAAAGGAGATGATGGAAAATTTGGGATACGTGGATACCGAGCAGGACAAGGCCGAGCGCTATTATCTGCCGGAGGATCGCATGTATTTTGTGGGGACTGCGGAGCAGTCCGTTGTCCCGATGCATGCGGATGAAATTTTTCACCGGCGCGATCTACCCCGCCGGTATGTGGCATTTTCCTCCTGTTTCCGGCGCGAGGCAGGATCATACGGCAAGGACACGCATGGCATTTTGCGGGTGCATCAGTTTGATAAAGTGGAGATGGTGATTTTCGCGCGGCCGGAAGATTCCCAGGGCGAGCACGAGCTGATGATTAGTCTGGAGGAGCAGATGATGAAAGCACTGGGCATTCCGTATCGCGTTGTAGCGCTCTCCACCGGCGATATCGCCGCACCCTCGGCCAAAACGTGCGATATTGAGTCCTGGCTTCCCGGGCAGAATGGGGGTAAGGGCGGCTATCGCGAGACGCACTCCTCATCCAACACGACGGATTTTCAGGCGCGGCGGTTGGGCATAAAAGTTCGGGGCGATGACGGCAAGGCGGAATTTGTTCACATTCTCAACGGCACAGCATGTGCGATCGGGCGTACCCTGATTGCGATTATGGAGAATTATCAGGAAGAGGACGGCTCGGTGCGCGTGCCCGAAGTGCTGCAGCAATATATGGGAGGCATGAAAGAAATCCGGCGATGAGACGATGATGAACAATGTTTGAAAACGATCGTGTTCAAACATTGTTCATAAAGTTTTCGATGAGGGATGTGCGGACATGGATAGCGCATACCCGT
>CAYXAG010000023.1:6756-9634 GCA_964462235.1 uncultured Candidatus Saccharibacteria bacterium | reverse complement strand
TGAGGGCAAAAGGGAGGGAGGCGGTAAACGATTTGAGCAGTCCTATATCGAGCCGGATAGCCGGCGCAGGGCGGCTTTTGAGAACTGATCGGTCTCGCAGAGCGCGCAGCTGCAGCATGAGGAGACTTTCAAACATGAACCGGCGCTGGGCCTCATCGGCTTGTGCGCGAGCGCGCGGAAAATGGATGGAGGAGAGAGCGGCAGCAAGCTCCGGGAGATGGTGCTGCTCCCGCGTCTCGTGCGGGAGGGGGTCTTCCCAATGTCCTGCCGCCGGCAGGAGAGGTTTTATGAGGGTCCGCATCCAGCGGGACGTGATGCCGCGGGTTTCGGGGTAGATTGCGACAAGACCGCCGGTGTGAATCCCCGATGTTTTCCCTGCTTTCTCGTAGGCCGGGTTTTGGAGTGTGAGTCCGTGCTGATCATGCGAGGTTTTCCCGGCCAGATACAGGACGTCCCCGATTTTCAGATGGCGCGCAAGGAACGGTTGGTTGAACCAGGTGGCGGTGATGCGCCCAGTCTCGTCCCCAACGAGGATTTGGGTCATGTGCAGGCCGCGCCTGGCGGTTCGTTTTTGCGACAGTTGCAAAACAGTGCCCCGGATTGTGACGACTTCGTCCGGAACCAGCTCGCGGATCGGCTTGACCAGGGAGAAATCGTCGTAGCGTGCGGGGAAATGGAACAGGAGGTCGTACACGGTCCGGATGCCCAGGCGCCGGAGAGCGGGGAGGACCGCGGGCGGAATGCGCGGGGCATGCTCAATCGGAGTGGCGGGTATGATCATGGCTTCACTGTAGAACCTATCTCAATGAAAATCCATTACTGCCGCTTCGCTACGTATTTTTCATTGAGATAGGTTCTGCGGCGCTGTATGAAAAAGAGAAGCCGCCGGATCGCCGACGGCTTTTAGCCGGGGCCGGCGGATGGTCAGGAGAGAGTAACCGGCAGGATTTCGGTGGAAAGACTGATGTGGCGCCCGAGCCCGAAGTATTCATCCGCATTGGTGGCGTTTTGCAGGAGAAGTCGGAAAAGTTTGAAACGGATTTGTTGGAGAAATGTCATCTGCTCGGGGGGCACGATGCGCTCCTGCAGGGCGTAGATGATCCATTCTTTGGGGCGTTTGTCCATATTGATTTGGCGGTGGCGCGCCAGACCCTCCAGAACTCGTTCCACGTTGGGGTTTTCCATGAAACCGAATCGTACCGTCACCGACACCGCGCTGCCGGTGTCAATGCTGTCTTGCAATGTGGCGACTTCGTATCTGCCGCGATGGACGTAGGGTTCCTTGATGATCTCAACCGTCAGGAAAATGATGTCTTTGGGCATGACCCGGAAGCGATCCCAGATGATTTGCAGGAGCGGCGGTATTTTGTCCGCCAGAGAGGAGATTTTTTCCGGAGCGAGCACGACGATGGAACGGGGCAGGAGATTTTCCGCGTCCTTTTTAAGCCGAATGGCTTCCTCCACCGAGATCGTCGGATACGAGGCAAATGCCGCGCCGATGCGCCGACGCCCCCACTGCCAGGTCGTCATAAGAGTAAAGACCGCAAGCCCGACGGAGAGAGGTATAAAACCACCCTCCAGGAATTTGAGCGAATTTGCAAAAAGGAACAGTCCCTCTATGAGTCCGAAGAATCCGAAGAGTGTGGCTGCTTTTATCGGGCTCCAGTTCCAGTAGTTGCGCGCGATCATGTACATGCCCAGGGACGTCACCACCTCCACACCCGACACTGCCAGGCCGTATGAGGCGGCAAGATGTGCGCTGGTTTTGAAAATAACGACGAGTAAAATACAGCCCGCATACAGGATCCAGTTGATGAACGGGACGTAAATCTGCCCCGCGTGTTCCTCGTGAGTGTGAACTATGCGGATGCGCGGGAATAGCCCCAGCCCGATGGCTTGGGACGCCAGAGAGAATCCTCCGGAAATCAGCGCCTGCGAGGCGATGATGGTGGCAAGGGTTGCCAGGAGAACCAGCGGGTAGATCATCCATGAGGGAGCCATGCTGTAGAAAATATTTCCCGCGTGTATGGTTTGGCTCCCCAGGAGGTAGGCCCCCTGACCCAGGTAGTTGAGGAGGAGAGCCGGGTATACGAGGCAAAACCAGCCGATGCGGATGGGCGATTTGCCAAAGTGTCCCATGTCCGCATACAGGGCCTCGCCTCCGGTGATGACCAGCATTACGGACCCGAGCACCAGGAGGATCCGATGCGGGGAGCTATGGCGAAGGAAGAGCAGGAAATAGAGGGGGTTGAGCGACTGCAAGATGGAGGGGTGATGGACGATTTGTACAGCGCCAAGTGAGGCAATGACGATGAACCAAAGCGTGATCACCGGCCCGAACACTCTGCCGACTTTTGTCGTGCCTTTATACTGGGCTGCAAAGAGTGCGGTGAGGATTATAATAGTAAGGGGGATGATATAGGGATGAAACGCGCCAGTGGCAACTTCCAATCCTTCTACTGCCGAGATGACGCTGATGGCGGGTGTGATCATGCCGTCGCCAAAGAGCAGCCCCGCGGCAAGTATGAGCAGCATGATGACGACTGCCGTGCCTGTCCGTTTGTTTTTGTTGATCAGGCTCAACAGCGCAAACACCCCGCCTTCGTTGTCGTGATCGGCGGCGAGGACAAAGATGATGTATTTGATCGCGACAATGATCGTCAGCGCCCAGACCACCAGTCCAACGCCGCCATAGACAATTTCGGGTGTCGTGCCTGTGCTGCCGCGCCCGAAGAAGAGTTGGTTGATCGCATACAGGGGCGAGGTGCCGATGTCGCCGTAGACCACGCCCAAAGCCCCTAGGACAAGGAGTGCTGGTTTTGCGCTAGGACCCGAGGGTTTGGCGGTGGTGTCGTGGTTCATGTGCCAGCTTTATCTA
>CAYXAG010000023.1:0-6746 GCA_964462235.1 uncultured Candidatus Saccharibacteria bacterium | reverse complement strand
TTGCGGTAGACCCGGGGGGTTGGGCGGTGAGATCGAAGTTCAAGAGACAGAAAGATCTAAAGATACACAAGAAAAAAACAAAAATAACGCGTCCTCAAATAAAAAACGACCGCAGGATAAAACCTTGACGGTCGCGTGGTGCGACATGCACTCGGCGCTCATGCGCTATACCTTTGCGGCTTCAGAGGGCCGCAAAAATTTCTGCAGCGTCTGGTAGACTTCCTCCTTATGCGTAATGACGACCTGCATGAATCGCGGATGGCTGACCTGGTTAAACACATATCGTAGAGAGCTGTAACCAGGTTGAGTCTGGCCCATCCAGTTATAAAAGCTGGCATCGTCCCTGTAGTTGATTTCGCCGTATCCGACTTGATTGCAGTGGACCAGCAAATCCTGCACCAGCGTCTTGCAGACCGCGTTGTCGTCGGGCAGGTTATCGCCATCGGAGAAATGGAACAGATAGATGTTCCAGCGGCTGGCAGGATGATTCAGCGGTATATGTTCCAGGGCTGTTTTGTAGGCCGAGGAGCAGCGTGTCCCGCCGCTGTTGGAGAGCGCAAAGAAGTCTTTTTCCGGCACCACCTGGGCCTCGGTGTCGTGGGCGATGAAGATCGTCTCCACGTGCTGGTATTTCAGGCGCAGAAACTGCACCATCCAGAAAAAGAAGCTCTTGGCAACATACTTTTTGCTCGTGGTCATGGAACCGCTGCGGTCCATCAGCATGTAGACCGCCGCGTTGGCGTGTCTCTCTTCATGCGGATCCCAGACTTTGAAACGCAGGTCTTCGTTGCGCAGATGGCCCACTTCGGGCACCCCGTGTGCTGCGTTGCGTTTGAGGTTTTCCAACAGCGTCCGGCGCTTGTCCAGATTGGCCAGCGCGCCGCGCCGGCGCACATCCGTAAAGCGGGGGCTTTGAGTTATGGTTTGGCGCTCGGGTTTTTCCTCCAGCCACGGCAGGGCCAGATCCTCAAGCATCATGCGCTCAAGATCGTCCAGCTGCACCTCTACCTCGTAGGTCAGCTCGCCGGGCTGATCTCCCGGCATGCCGTCACCAGGGTCGTTGCCATTGCCCCTGCGCTGTCCCAAGACGTCGCCCGGTTTGCCTTCGCCCTGCCCCACGCCTTGCTGGGGCTGACCGTATTTGAAACGATACTGGTCCAGATACCGCAGCGGGATTCGTATCCGTTTCGTGCCGTCAGAGGTGATGATTGCTTCTTCGGCAATCAACTCCCGCAGATTCTTGCGGATGGCCTCTTTCACCCGCTGGTCGTGCCGTAGGCTGTCCTTCAGCCCGCGTCTGCGCAGTTCCCACGGCAGAGGCGAGCTGCCTTTTCCTTGATTTTGCATTGTTTTGCCCTTCGGGAAAGGTGTTGAACATGTAAAGAACTTTCGTACTTTAAGTCTGATACAAAGCCCTGCCCTTGTCAATCTGGACTTTTTGGCGGGGTGGTGGTATGAAAGGGATACGATTGTTCTGTGTCGGTTGTTTGTCAACTGAATATCAACTGCCGTTTTGCGGCACAAACCGTACGGAAGGATGGATTATGGAATCCATTTTCCAAAAAATTGAAGGGCACCTGAAGCGTCATAGCATGACCGGATGGGAAGGCACGTTTCGCGACTACCTGTCCCTGGTCTTGCAAAAGCCCGTGTTGGCCCAGCACGCGCATGCGCGCGTCTACGACTTGGTTAAAAATGCCGGAGTGAAAGTTGATGATGAAGGGAAGGAACACTATGCCTTCTTTGAAAACGATCTCTTCGGCATTGACGATGCGCTTGCGCGTGTCGTGGAGTATTTCAAGGCCGCGGCCTTGGGCTCTGATGTTGGGCGCCGCATACTGCTACTGTATGGGCCGCCATCCTCCGGTAAGAGTCAGCTCGTTATTCTTTTGAAGCGCGGGCTGGAGGAGTACACCCAGACCGAACCGGGCGCTGTCTACGCCATTGCCGACTGCCCCCAGCATGAGGATCCTCTGGATCTTTTCCCGCATGCGCTGCGCCGCGAGTTCCAGGAGGAAACCGGTATCCATGTGGAAGGTGAGTTATGCCCCTTGTGCTCGTTGCATCTGCGCGAGAAATATCAGGGGGACATTTATAAGGTGCCGGTGCGCCGCATGTTTTTCTCCGAGAAGGAGCGCTGCGGCATCGGGACTTTCGTGCCGTCTGATCCGAAGTCCCAGGACATTGCGGAGCTGGTGGGCAGCATTGATCTTTCCGCCATAGGCGATTACGGCGTGGAATCCGATCCGCGCGCCTATCGCTTTGACGGGGAGTTAAACGTCGCCAACCGCGGGCTCATGGAATTCATTGAGATGCTCAAGGCCGACGAGCGGTTTCTCTACGTGCTGTTGACACTCGCACAGGAGAAAAATATCAAGACCGGGCGCTTCTCGTTGATCTACGCGGATGAGTGCGTGATCTCCCACACCAATGAGACGGAATTCAATGAATTCATGGGAGACAAAAAGTCCGAGGCGCTGCATGACCGTATGATTACAGTGCGCATCCCCTATAACCTGAAAGTATCCCAGGAGGAGAGGATATATCAGAAGCTATTAAGACAGACAAATACCCAGGGTTTGCACCTGGCGCCCCACGCGCTGCGCGTGGCCGCTATCTTCGCCATTCTGTCGCGTCTGGAAGAGCCGAAAAGCGCCGGTCTGACCCTGCTCAAGAAACTGAAGCTGTATGACGGGGAAGACGTGGAGGGTTTCCGGCAGAAGGATCTGAAGCTCATTCGGGAGCAGGCCGAGCGCGAGGGTATGGACGGGATTTCCCCGCGCTTCATTATCAACCGCGTCTCTTCCTCCCTGATCAAGCCGCACACGCACTGTGTCAATCCCATTGATATCTTGCGTGCCGTCAAAGAGGGAGTTGATTTGAATAGCCAGTTCAAAAAAGCTGACCGCGAGCGCTATGCCACTCTCATCGCCGAGGCACGGCGAGAGTACGATGAGATCGCCCGCAACGACGTGCAAAAAGCATTCTTCGTCTCTTTTGAGACCGAGGCCGTGGTCTTGGTAGACAACTACCTGGATAACGTCGAGGCGTACCTGGACCAAACCAAACTTACCGATCCCATTACCGGGGAGGAAGTTGCGCCGGATGAGAAGCTGATGCGCTCCTTGGAGGAGAAGGTGCAGGTTCCGGCGGTAGGCAAGGATGCTTTCCGTAATGAGATTTTCAGGAAGGTGGCCATGGCTCATCGCAGAGGCGAGAAGTTTGACTATACCACCCATGAGAAGCTCAAGGTGGCAATTGAAAAACAGCTCTTTGAGGAGCGCCGTGACACCATTAAGCTCACCATCTCTTCGCGCAGCCCGGACACCGAGCAGGTGCGCAAGCTCAACGACGTCGTGGAGACGCTGGTCAGCCGGGAGGGCTACTGCTCGGAGTGCGCCAATGAGTTGCTCAAGTACGTCAGCAGCTTGCTGGCGCGGGAGAAATGACCCGGAAGTAACCATGTTCCCATTCAGGCCTTGGCGTCATGCGCCAAGGCCTTTTTTCAAGACAAGGAGAGCATATGTTTGAAGAACGAGTAGCGGAACTGGAAGCCCTGGCAAGAGCGCAGGGTCTGGATTTTTTCCCCACGTCCTTTGAGGTGGTGCCGCACGACATCATGACCGAAGTTGCCGCATACGGCCTGCCGACGCGGGCGCGGCACTGGTCATACGGCAAGGTGTATCAGAGCCAGCGGCTCTATGGCACCATGGGTCTTTCAAAAATCTACGAGATCGTCTTAAACAGCGATCCGGGCCTGGCATTCTTGCTGGATACCAATCCTGAAATTGCCAACCTGCTCGTGGCCGCTCACGTCTTTGGCCACGTGGATTTTTTCAAGAACAATGGGCTGTTTGCCCAGACCAATCGCAACATGATCAACGACGCCGTGGCGCACGCGCTGCGCATTGACGGCTACATTGAGCGCTACGGCCTGGAGACCGTGGAGCATCTGATGGACATTGGCTTTGCTCTTGATCGGCACATTGATCCTCATCTGGGGGTCACGCGGCTGCCTTATCCGGAGCGGCAGATCGTGGAAAAGGAACGTGCGGTTCAACCCTATGACGATCTGTTTGGCGTTGCTCTCCCGAGTATTACCTACGAGATCGTGGGCGAGCGCATCCCGCCGCATCCGGAACAAGACCTGCTGTGGTTCCTGACGACCTACGCCAAACTGGAATCATGGCAGCAGGACGTGCTCTCCATCATCCGTGAGGAATCGTACTATTTTTATCCCCAGTTCCTCACGAAAATTCTCAACGAGGGCTGGGCCAGCTACTGGCATGCCGAGCTCTTTCACCAGTACACCGGGGTCTCGCCCGAGGAGATGATTGAGTTTGCGGTCCTGCACGCCGGTGTTGTGAATCCCGGTAGCCGCTTCAATATCAATCCCTATTACCTGGGCTATAGCATCCTGGTGGACATTGAAAAGCGCTGGGACGCGTTGCACAAGGAAGGGAAATCTGCCCTGACCGGCAGGCAGAAGCTCTTTGAGGTGCGCAGAGACGAGGACGACATATCCTTCCTGAGCAATTACCTCACCCTGGAACTAGTTGAGAAGTTGGGGCTTTTCTCCTATGGCAGTCCTTGTACGCATCCGCCCGGACAGAAATGCGCGCAGTGCGAAAACGTCGTGCTTACCAGCCGCGAACGCGACGCCGTCGTAGAAGCCCTCGTCGCCCCGCGCTACAACTATGGCGCGCCCCGTATCGTGATCCGCGATGTGGCCAATACCGTGCTTTATCTGGAACATCTGAACAGGGACACCACGTTCCTTGACCGCGCTTTCGCTACCCAGACACTCGCCTATATCGCTGAACTCTGGAAGTACCCGGTGCAGTTACTCACCAAAGGTGAAAAGGGAGAGGAAACCAACCTTATTACCTCGCCAAAGTAATGTCGCTCTTTCGTCCAGACCGGCGTCTTCTTCCCGAAGACGCTTTTTCTATGCTCCAATTTGAAATACCCCTCAATTCCTTTCGTATCTATAAAAAACGTCCCCACGAGGAATCCTCCTCACCCGCGCTCCGCACTGCACCGGCAGGCCGCGCGCTCCTTCGGAGCCCGGGTTTGCAAAACGTGAATGTCTTCACGTTTTGCAAACCTTCGATTCCTCTCGCGCCTAGAACCCATCTCAAAATAGTAACCCGACGAGACCTGAATGGTTTGCAGCCGAAATTTAAGATTTGCAGTAGAATACGGATTATTGAAATGAGTTCTATCTAGTATCGTCCCCACGAGGAATCGAACCTCGATCTTGAGCTCCGCAAACTCACGCTCTGTCCGTTGAGCTATGGGGACGCGATAGGCGATTTTTCAAAATCCGAATTTCCGCGCGATCTGATCGGAAATGAAATCACGATGCTCCTCTTCGGGAAGGAACCGCGTGACTGTTCGGCCGACCAGATCCGGATCCGTATCGCCAAGGGGGATGTGCAGGAAGGGCGTAAGGAGCGCGCTGGTCTCCAGCGACAATTCATGCCGCTCAGGTGTATCAAAAATCCAGAAAGATTTCAATTCCGCGTAGGGATACCGAGTAGCGCCCGCCCGTATGCCGTCCGGCCCGATTTGAAATTCCAGTTTGCGCGGCGGCCGGTGTGCAGAGACAAGGATCAGGATATAGGCGAGCACCACAAATACGATAAAAAAATAACTCTGGGCAAAAACTCCGAAGATAACGAGCGTCAAGGCCGCAGCCCCCGGCCCCAAAAACCAATACGGCCCGCGCTCCCGGTCCTCGTGCTCAAGCGCGGACCAGTGGAGAATTTCGGGCATCGACTCCTCGCGCCGCGGCCTCGTCTGCCCCTGGCGTAGATCAATAATGCGTTCGGCCATACAAGTACGATACCACAGATCAGTTTTGGAAGAAACCCGCGCCGATAGTCTTATTTCATTGGCAGATGCTCATTCGGAAGCGGGAGGATTCGGTCACGGCTCTCGTCGGCTTCCGCCTCCTCCGCGACCCCGCCTCGCGGTTTTGCTCGCCCCCCCAGCTCGCAAAACATCGCTCCGGCTTTCAAATCCTCACGCGCGTCAAGCAGTTGGCGCGCTCCGCCTCCTCAATCGCGGACGCTCATTCGGAAGCGGGAGGATTCGAACCTCCGATACCCTTTCGGGTATACCTGTTTTCGAGACAGGTCCATTCAGCCGCTCTGGCACGCTTCCCGTATATATCTCTCGGCAAAACCTCAATCAAAAAACAGTACGCCAAAGCGGTTGCCAGGCGGCCTTTTGTCTGCCCGCTGAATGCTCCGCATCCAGCCCGCTCTGACGCGCTTCTTTACTCCGCCGGTCGTGCTTCTGCCTGCGGCTCGGGCGCGCGGCGCACCAGGGCCAGCGACATGCGGTGCTCTTTGGGGTCTATTTGGATGACACGAAAATCGTAAGTCGTATTGAGGCTAAGCGCTTCGCGCATGTTGGCTTCATTCCCGAATTCGGAGATGTGGATGAGTCCTTGGATGGAGGGTTCCACCTTCACAAATGCTCCGAAGGGATTGAATTTCGTTACTTTCCCTTTGACAGTATCGCCTTTGCGGTATTTGTCGGCGATTGGGATCCATGGGTCTTCTTTAAGGGCTTTGAGTGAAAGGGCGATTTTTTCTCCCTGGATATCAATTATTTTTGCCCTCACCCGTTCCCCTACTTTTAGAACCAGCCTCGGGTCCTCAATAAGCGACCAGTCAATCTCCGAGATGTGGATGAGGCCTTCCAAAGATTCGTCAAACCGGACAAATGCCCCGAAA
>CAYXAG010000022.1:0-9731 GCA_964462235.1 uncultured Candidatus Saccharibacteria bacterium | reverse complement strand
GCGGGGACGCCCCGCGTCTTGCCGACGAAAAATTATTGCGCAGCGGGTCTATTTTCAGAAATAAAAAGTCGGCCCCGGCCTGCCGTGCCCATCGCCTAGCAGCACCCTGCCGCATCAATCACTTCGCAACCGCCCAATCAGAATTCGTGGTCAGCGAATCCTGACGTGTTTCCATGGTAAGGGAATCTATCTCCTCAACTCTGGCCTCGTTCGTAAACGTGTCATGGGCAGTCAGCTGGGATTTGCCCAGCAGCGTGAGGGTTTTTCCAACATCTGCCGATGCGGGAGTCACGGATACCTGAAATGCCGCGGTCAGCGCGGGCGAAAGAACGCCGGTACCGGCGGCGATCTTGCCGATCCGCCACCGTACCCGGCCGGATGCCCCGTCAAACGTGACGGCAGCGTCATTCGGATATACCTTTCCTTCCCATGCCGCATTGGGAGGCACAGATGCCTGAACCTCGGCATTTTCCAGATCATCGGTAAAATCGCGCAGCTCCCATACCAGCGTATAGACGGTTTTGGCGCCCACACGAGGCGGCAGAGGGCCGCCCGTGGGAATCGGCGAGACGCGAAAAAGCGAGCGGCCGGAGAACTGCACGAGCGAGCGCACTTTCAACTCCAAAATATCTTCCATGCCCACCTGGGTTCCGGCCAGTTGCGCCGGAATGCTGGCTGCGTCAATTTTGGAACGCACCCGTATCGTAAGATTTTTGTCGTCGGCGCTGCGCACCGCGGGCCGCGGCCGTACATTCACTCTAAACGTAAGGTTTCCTCCCGCACCCGGGGCCACACTGCCCAATTCAGGCGTGCCGCCCGGATTCCATACCACAGCGTGATCGCCCGGGGCTGGAACGCCACCCTGCCCGACTGAAAAACTTGATTCGTCCACGATCCCTCCCTCCAGCGACGAGCGCACGGAGACATTATTCAAAGGGACACTGCTATTGTTGCGATAATGTATGGTAAAGCCCAACTTATCTCCGGGAGAAACCACGCTATCCGTCCCGTTACCCATCGTGACATCCAATGATAAAGGAGATGCCGTAAAAGAAAACTCCCTGACGGATTCGCGCCACGGTTTCCATTCTTTGGTGCGGTCGTTGTATGAGCCGACGCCCCCGCGAAACGCCTTGACCTCTCCGCCGGTGCCGACGATTGCTCCATGCACCGCAATCACCGTCTCCTGATCCGGCGCCAGGATCCCAATGTTCCACAAATTGGTATCAGCATCGGGTTTTGGCTCCGCGGACGCAAACGTAAAACCCGGCGGGTAATCAATGCGTGCCCAGAGATCCGTCAGGGCGCCGCGCGCCGAGGAGTGGATGTGTGCGCGCAACACTACATCCTGCTTTTGCGCCAGCTTCTCCGGCGCTTCCCAGGAGAATGCGATGGGGACGCTGGCGACACGGATCTCGCGCCGGGCATGAGCGGAAAAACGCGCCTGCAAGTTCTCGGGCTTGTAGGAAAGATCGGCCTGGACAAAAAGCATGTCCCCTTCGGCGCCGAACATCCGCGTGGAGACCTCCACGGTCTCCACGCGGCCCGGGATCAGATCATCGGCATATTTCAAGATGTGGGGAGGCGCGGGTTGCTCAACCCCGCCCTCTCCCTCCACGAGCGACCCGGGCGGCAACGTAATCACAAGCTCCACATTCTGAAGCATGACCTTGGAAGAATTGGTAAACGTTATGGGGATGGTAAATATTTCTCCCGCCTCCAAAGAATCGCGACTTTGGATCTGGATGGCTGCCTCCGCGGTTCCCCGGCCGATAGAGAGCAGAACGAAAATGGCTCCGCCCGCGATAAAAAGAAAGCTCGCGATTCCGAGTATAAGACTGATTTTTTTCAGACTCCGGTTCATAATTTTCTCCGGGGTCTCGCGCGCGCGCTCCTCCCACGCCAGGCCCACATCCGAACCCTGACGAGGTAGAGCAGTCGGACGCCTGACCGGACGTATCGCTCCCTCGGCGTCCTTGGCATACAACCCCTCTTTTAATTCATCCAATTTGCCCATGCACCTATTATAGCGCGCTCCGGCCTCTCGGCACCACCGGGGCCGTAGCCGAGCACTTCAGAGAGTTGATCTTCAAAACGGCTGACAAAAGCGGACAGATTTACCTCGGTATCCGCGGCGTCCAGAAACGCCAGATGAGCGCAGAGTAAATTCCACAACGCCTGATCCTGCTCTCCTTCCATGCATTCCTGATCAATCCGGGCCGCAACGTAGTGGGCTACGGCAAGACGGGCTCGGTCGGCGCGAAAGCCGCTCCAGAAATTCAGGAGGCGCGCGCCGATCAGTTTTTCCCGTTGCTTCCCGTTTACAAATCTGATGCGCGAAAGCGAAAGCGGCTCCAGATGCCCACGCAGCTTCGCCTCGGATTTTCGTATGCCTGGGGCAACGGCCCGCATCTTGCCGTAGTCGCGGGCATACAGCATATAAAGGACATCGGCCTCGCCGACATCAAGCTTTTTCAGAACAATGGCATCAGTCGCATACATAATAAAAAGACCCCGCTTATAGCAAATACTTCGTGTAGCCGAGGCTTACTAACGCTTCATATGCCTTCCATACATCGGACGGAATTTCCTGATATATTTGAAATCCTTTCTCCGGATAGACTCTGACTCTCTGCAGATCGCCGACCATGATACTGATAATATCATGCTCTGATAAATTCTTATTTGAATGATTGAGCACATAATCTCTCATGGGTATTTGAGGTGAAGTCACAATCATATTTTTCTCGGGCCAGAGCTTTCTGAATGTCGCGTAGGCCCTGCGCTCCATATACGGCTTCTGGACAAGAATAAACTTTTGGGGATCTTTATGGTATTTTTCCAAAAGTCTCTTGGTGAATAAAATATTCTCGCCGGTATTGGTTGATTCGCTTTCCACAAGAATCTTTTCCTGCGGGACGCCGCGGCGCACGGCAATTTCCTTAAATATGTCCGCCTCTGTTTCTGGAAACAAATTTTTTGTGATACCGCCGCGCCCGCCGGAAAAAATAAGAAGCGGCGCCCATCCTTCAAGGAACAGGCGGGTGCCGTACTCGGCGACAACGGTATCGTAACTGCACAATACAAAAATCGCGTCTGCTCTTTCAAGCTTGTGGTTCATACCATGATAATCCCATATGATCTGCGCCAAGGCCCAGACCGAATGTTCGTTGTCCTCCATAAAATTTTTAACAATGTTCTCAGACGATCGTCAGTGAACATTGTTAATCGTTCTGTTAAATAATCGCTGCGCACATTCTCTATGAAATACCGATCCAGAGCTTCTCACCCTCCAGAATGATCTCCCGTTCCGCCCTGAACACCTTCTTGCCGCCGACTTTGAACTCCCGCGCATTGATGTCTTTTTTTATCATGCCGGCCCGTCTTTCCAGCACGTCCTCCAGCATCCGGCTCCCGGATATCTGGCACCGGATGACATTCCGGGGCTTCAATCCCATGTCGCGGCGCATATCCTGCACCGTGCGGACAAATTCCCGCGCCACGCCTTCCTCTTTCAACTCCGGCGTAATCGCCGTGTCCAATCTCATCTCCTCGCCAAATGCAATCTCCTTGACGTTTACCTCGTCTTTTATCAACGCGAGCAATTCCGCCTTTTTCCTTAATTCTTGATTCGTGATTCTCAATTCCCGGAGTGGCTGGCGCACCTTGATGCCGGACGCCGCGCGAAGCTTGAGCGCTCCGGATACGATCTCGCGCACCAGAGCCATGTCCCGCTCCAAATCTTTTTTGATGAGACGGCGCTTGAGCGCGGGCCAGTCTTCCAGATGCACTGAATTTTTGACGCCTGCCCCCAGGCGCTGATACAACGTCTCGGCAAGAAAAGGCGTTATGGGCGCTGCTACGCGGGCGAAATCACCGAGCACCGATTCCAGTGTTGCCAGCGCCGATGCGCCCTCCGGCGTGGCGGATTTGACCCGCTCGCGGCTGCGGCGCACATACCAGAGCGAGAGATCGGCCACGAATTCCGTCAGGGGCTTTGTTGCGCGGTTGAGCTCATAAGATTCAAGAGCCGAGGTTACATCCGCAATGGTTCGGTGCAGGCGCGAGAGAATCCATTGATCCAATACGTGGCCGGGGCCGCTTCTCTTGGCCGCTTTTTTCCGGCTCGGGCGATACAACAGAAGAAAATTAAGGGTGTTGGAAAGAATCAAGGAATACTTTTTGTACGTCTCGTCCAGGTCTTTTAAAGAAAAATTGAGGTCTTCTCCCGTCGCCACCGACGAGGACAAAAGATACAGACGCAGGGCGTCAGCACCATAGCGGCGCACCACCTCCATCGGATCCGGATAATTTTTCAGGCGCTTGGACATCTTCTGGCCGTCGCCGGCAAGAATCGTGCCGTGGACATTCACGTGGCTATAGGGAGATTTCCCGAAAAGCGCTGTGGCAAGTACAAGCAGGGAATAAAACCAGCCGCGGGTCTGATCCAGCCCCTCATCAATGAAATCCGCCGGGAAGCCGACGCGTGAGGCCGGATCAAACCGCTGTTTATTTTCAAAAGGATAATGCCACTGGCCGTAGGGCATGGAGCCGGATTCAAACCAACAGTCAAACACTTCCGGTATACGGCGCATAAGACCCCCGCAGGAGCAGGCAAAAGTAATAGAATCAATGTATGGCCGATGCATGTCCAAAGTCCCCTCCTTGTTGCGCGGCAGAAGCAGATAGGGCATTTTTTTAACCTCCGCACATCTGATGGCTACGCTACCCGGAGCTGACTGGCGCGCCAGAACCGCATCTTCGTCGGACAGACCGCGCGCTCCGGCCTCCATCATCCACAGCGGATGCTCGTGGCTTACAATCAGTATTGTTTTGCCCTGGTATCGCATATCCGTCTGGGCAAGAAAACCCAACATCCTTTTGCGCACATCATTGAGCGACTCTCCTTCCGGAGGTGACATCGCAAACTTATCAAGCTGCGATCCGTAATACTCGTCATAGCGTTGGGCAGGGCCCTCATCAAAAATCCCCGTATTTATTTCTCGCAGGCGCTCGTCGGTAGAGAGGGGCGCGCCCAGTGCGCTGGCGACAATCTCGGCGGCCTCTTTGGCCCGCAAAACATCCGAACAAATCACCAGATCAATGCCTTCTTTTCTCAACCGCTTTGCCGCGCGTTCAACCTGCGCCCTTCCTTTTACGGTCAGATGGTAGTTTCCGCCCGGAGAACGCGAGATCATATTCTGAACGTTTGTCAACGACTGGCCATGACGCATGATAAGATAGCGATTCCTGGCCCCACCCTGTTTTCCGTCCAATTCCTTCAGGGAGCCGACCACGTCTGCTTGTCTGCATCTATCGCACTTCCACACCGGCAACGGAGCCCCCCAATAGCGGGAACGGGAAATCGCCCAATCCGGAGCGCCCCCCAGCATCTTGCCAAACCTGCCGTCACGGATATGCGCCGGAATCCACGACACTTTTTTATTGTTTGCGATGAGCTGCTTTTTTATTTTCTGCACGTTCACAAACCAGGACGAGGCGGCATAATTCAGGAGCGGCGTGTCGCACCGCCAGCACAGAGGATAGGAGTGGGTGAGCTCGCGCTCATAGAAAAGCTGCCCTTGCCTACGAAGCAAGGCAATGATTTTTTTGTCGGTCACCTGATGATCACCTTTTGGCTTGACCGCAAGCCCGGCAAAATCTTTCACCTCCGGCCTGAACCGGCCATTTGCGGCAACGTGTTGGACAAACGGCAGATTAAAGATCCGCCCGAGCGTCATGTCCTCTTCTCCAAATGCCGGCGCTATATGCACGATGCCCGTGCCCTCCTCTGTGGTTACGAAATCCGCCGGATAAATTTTCCACCCGTTTTCATGATTTTTCAGCCCGCGATCACCGGCATAATAATAAAACATCGGCTTGTATGAGGCACCGACGAGCTCGGATGCCGAGACGTCCCGCACCACGAGCCCGGACGTATAATGCTCCCCGGCGATGGCAGGGATCAAATCTTTTGCCGCGATATACGTGTGTCCTTCTATTTTAAATGCGCCGTAACGGATCTTCGGATTCACGGCAAGCGCCACGTTGCCCGGCAATGTCCACGGAGTCGTGGTCCAGGCAAGAAGATACGTTCCCGGCCGGTCCCGGAGTTCAAACTTCACGTACACGGACCGATCGGTGAGCTCTGTGTACCCTTGGCTCACTTCAAAATTAGCCAGTGTCGTCTCGCATCGCGGACAGACGTGCATGGATTTATACCCCTCGTATATCAGCCCGCGCTCGTGAAGAGTTTTAAAAATCCACCAGACGGTCTCCGAATACGCCGGATCCATGGTGCGATAGCAGTGCTCCATATCAACCCACCGGCCGATACGAAGAATGATTTTCTTCCAATCATGCGCATAGCGCAGCACACTGTCGTGGGCGTATTGATTGAATTTCGCGATGCCGTGCGCCTCAATATCCTTTTTTGTTTTCAGTCCCAACTCCTTTTCTACGAGGTTCTCAAGCGGCAAGCCGTGGCAATCCCATCCCCATCTGCGCTCCACGTACCTGCCGCGCATGGAAAAAAAGCGCGGGATCACGTCCTTGATCACGCTTGCCAAAATATGCCCGTAGTGGGGCAGGCCTGTTGCAAACGGCGGGCCGTCGTAGAAGACAAAGGGCTTGCCTCGCCTGTTTCTGGCGAGAGAACTCTCAAAGATTTTATGCTCGTCCCAGAATTTCAGTATTTCCTCCTCCTGTTCCGGAAGATTGATGTGGTGTTTTTCTTTCTCCATTGATTGAAATGGTTACATCTCCTCCGGCGATTCAATGCCGAGCGCATCTAATCCTCGGGATAGCGTAACAGCGACTCCCCGGATCAGGGCGACTCGCAAATATCTTTTGACGCGGTCTTCTTCCTGCATGACCGGATGGGAGTGATAAAATTCATTGGCAAGTTTTGCGAGGCTGTACAGATACTGCGCAAGGGTATTGGGGGTAAAATCCAGAAGCGCGTCTTCAATGGCTTCGGGGAAACGCATGATGGCGCCCATGATCCGGTGCTCAAGCGGATCGGGAAGGGCATTTTCAAAACCACCTTTTGTATCCTCGCCCATCTTTCGCAAAATGCTTTTCAGGCGCGCGTGGGTGTATTGCAGATACGGGCCCGAGTTGCCCTCAAACGACAGCGCCTCATCCCAACGAAATACGATATCCGAGCGGCGATGATGCGCGAGGTCAAAATACTTGAGCGCCCCGATTCCCACCATGCGCGCAATCTCCTCTTTGTTTTCCAGATCGGGATTTTTCTCGGCGATGACTTTTTGCGCGCGCTTCCGGGCCTCGTCCACAACGCTTTCAAGCGAAATCACATTGCCCTGCCTCGTGCTGATGGCGCCCGTCGGAAGGGACATAAATCCATACTCAATGTGACGGTTCTGGCCAGCGCCGTCAAAGCCCAGGAGTTGGGCCACGCGAAACACTTGCCTGAAGTGATGGGACTGGCGCACGTCCACGACATAGAGATTCCTCCAAAAATTCCACCGCTCTTTTCTATATATAATGGCGGCAAGATCACGCAGGAGATACGTGGATGCGCCATCGGATTTTATCAAGATCGCCTCATCCAGTCCTTCATGCGCCAGATCAACGACCACGGCGCCTTCTTCCGTTTTCTTCGCAACCTTTTTTTCAAGCGCCAGTGCTACAATCGGCTGCATCATATCTTCATAAAAACTCTCGCCCCGATGCTCGTCAAAAGGTAAGAGGCCGAGCCGAGCCGCACTCTCTTCAAGATTTTTCATGGAGACATCCACCATCCACTGCCAAATCGCACGGTTTTGAGCATCACCTCGCTCAAGTTTAGCAAATTCTTCTTTTGCCCTCTTGCGCCTGTCCGGATCGTTTTGGATCCGGATGTTTTCCGCGAGATAAATTTCTTCCAGCGCGGCGAACGGATCCTCGGTGATTCCTTTTGTGTGCAAATCAGCACCCGCTTCTTTGTAGCCCAGAAGCAGGACCCCAAATTGCGTCCCCCAGTCACCCACATGCGTATCGGACACCGCACGGTATCCCTGCGACAAAAACATGCGCTTGAGCGCATCGCCGATGACGGCGGAGCGGATATGGCCGATGTGCGGCCGCTTGGCGATGTTGAGCTGAAAATATTCCACCATCACGGTCTTGCCCTTGCCGATGTCGCTCCTACCCCACGCGTCGGGACGAGCGAGGACGTCTGCAAGCGCGCGCTTGAGCGCGCGCTTGCTCAAAAAGAAATTGACAAATCCTGGCTTGACAATTTCTATTTTTTCAATCAATTCATGGCTGGGGACGGCATTTTTGATCTCCCCCGCGGCCTCCAGAGGATTCATGCGCGCGGATTTTGCAACGGCCATGGCCGCGTTGACCGCATAGTCGCCGTGCTCCGGATTCTTGGGCGCGGCAATGGAAAAATCCGGCATTTCAATGCCGGGGAATTTCTCTCGGATCGCATCGCGAATCACTCCTCTCAATTCCTCCCGAATCATGGCTTCACTCTATCAAAAACCGCGCAAGAAAAAAAGCCCTGCGATCATTCGCAAGGCATACGTGAGGTAGGCGCTTATCCTCTTTTATTCAGTAATAGGATACGGGCGCGGGAAAGGCACCCCGCCGGCAAAATGACCGCATATCAGGCGATGAGCGATGCGCACAATCTCGCTTGCGCGTGCAGCATGATCCTCGCCCGCGCAGATACGAATCTCCACCCTGCCGCATGGACATACGGCGACAAACAAAGCTTCTTGGCCGCACTCTTTGTGATAAATACATTCAGGAGGGTGTCCGTAGAAATCAGGGGTTTTGGGTAGGATCCGAACATCGGGAATCTCGTCCATCTTTCATCCTCCTTGGAGAAAAGCTACGAAACCATGCTACCATAAAAGAGATGCCAAAAAGCATAGCACATCAAGACCTCTCGGTCAACCGCCGTGCGTATTTTGATTATCAAATCCTCCGGACATACGAGGCGGGTCTTGAGCTGCGCGGGTTTGAAGTGAAGGCCATAAAAAACGGGCACGTCAATCTGGCCGGCGCTTTTGCCGTGATCCGCGGCAACGAAGCGTGGCTGCTGAACGCGACCATTCCGGCACATCAGCCAAAAAATGCTCCTGCCGACTATGACCCCCAACGCACGCGCCGCCTCCTCCTGCACAAATCCGAAATCAAAGAATTGATCGGCGCGGCGGCCCAAAGAGGATTGACAATAGTGCCGTTGAAGGTGTATGCTGCAGGCAGCCGCATAAAAATTCTGCTGGGACTCGCGCGCCACAAAAAGAAAGGCGACAGGCGCGAGATCATCAAACGGCGGGAGTCGGAACGCGAAATCGCGCGGACCTTGAAACGGGGATGATCGGCTTCGATGGAGCCTGCGGGCATGAGCAATCGGGCCGAGGACGCAAAGACACTCGTAAAACTCTTTGCAAACCAATACGTGCAAACGTATCCGAACGCGTAGCGGTTGCTGCGGCCGATTTGTTTGGCGGCGGCACCCGCGCGCTTGCGTTCGCCTAATTTTTTAGATGAACGCCATCCGCCTGCGGAGCCCAAGCCGCAGATCAGCGGGTGTCATACCCTCGGGCTTGAGGCACGGGATCCGGGACCGCGCCCGACACCAACCGGAATCCGAACGGATGTCTTTGCTGAAATTTTATTCCGCTCCGGACACGACCAATTTCAGCTACGCCCGTACTCATTGATCATGCCGCCGGTTCCACACGGGGGTTCAATTCCCCCCATCTCCATCC
>CAYXAG010000021.1:0-10221 GCA_964462235.1 uncultured Candidatus Saccharibacteria bacterium | reverse complement strand
TTATTTCTCTTGTGGAAAACGGGCGAGAGGTGAACGGAGTTTGGCGACAGTCCCTGTAGTAGTCGGGTTGTTGCTGGTTTTCTTGTCACGTGGCGCTTCTGCAGCGCCTGCAGCGGAGCAAGTTGTGTCAACTCCGTACACTGTTCAGTTGCGAGATACGCTATGGGATCTTTCGGCGGCGTATCACAATGATCCGTTGAAGTGGGCGGAAGTACTCGGTGCCAATCCTTTTCTCAAAGAAAGGGGCAGGGTGTTCAATCATCCGGACGGCCGGGTGATCGTGTTGATTCGTCCGGGCGAGCAGTTGGCGGGGCTGGAGCGGATCGGTGTGAAGACGGAACTGATACCCTTCTCCAATTTGTGGCCTGCGTTCGTTCCGGCAGCGGCCAAACAGCAGTTGCCTGCAACAGTTCCGTCCTCTGCTCTTGCAGAGTTCGCGGCAGCCAGCATGCCCGTAGGAGGTGCCGTTCCGTTTTATCTGGCGCCGGCTCTCGGCGTTCCGCTGTGGTTTCTCTGTCTTGCGGTCGTCCTCGTTTTAGCAATTATTTATATGCTATACAAGGACGGATTGATTTTTTCTCGCAATGCGGCGACTGCTGGCGCGCCGATGGTGCAGGGTGGGATCCCGGCAAGCCAGCCGACTGCGATTGAAGACCGGTTTGAGCGGATCGCCGAGCGCCATTACGGCGAGCGGAATCCGCAGGCGGATCTTGCGGCAGAGCGGCCCGAGCGGATCGGTGCGATCGAGAGTGGATTTCTGTCTGGTCGCGGTCAGGTGCAATATCGCGATTACACAGAGACGCGGCGGCTGAATCGCGAACCCGCTTACTGCGCGCGTTTCCGGATGCCCGACGGCACAGAAGAAGTTTTGTATTTCTTGCAAGCATGCGCCAACGATGTTCGGTCCTACGGAACTCGGTACCAGGGTTTTTTGTGGGAGCCCGAGCGCGTGGTTGTCTCTGCGTCAGTGCCTGCGCAACAACCTGTCGCTGCCACTGGAGTCCACGCGCGTACGCAACTGCGGGCAGTGGCGCCGTCCACGCCACCAATCATGACGACTGTCACGGTCGGCGAGATCGGCGTGACGATTCCGGAGGGTTCGTCCATGTTGGTCGGCCGGGACGGCAAAATCACGATTGCGGTTGCGGCCGCATGTGATGTTGTCATCATGCCTGCGCAAGAAGCGAGCGCGGCTGCCAAAACCGCTTCATAGTTCTTCAACAGTTTATTTATTGGAAAGGAGGTCATCAACGGAGTCCATCACGCACATGTGCATGGACTCCTTTTTTATTTAGCATATAATAAATGGTAATTATGGTATATACTGGGCGAGTCTTCGCCAGTATATTGACAATCTGTGCCTTCAATGATATCCAGTGATTACGGAATGAACGAACGAACGTCTGGGTTTTTACAGAGGAGTTGTGAGCAATGAGGACAATCGTGATTGGGTTCTGGGCGGCAGCGGTTTTATGCCTTGTCTGCCGGTCGTTGACTCCTGCTCAAAAAGAATCCCGGCAGGATTCAGATTCTATGGCTATGGAGCTTTTGGTGCTGGATTTGGAGTTCCGCAGCGTGTTGCAACAGATAGTGGTGGTTGCCCGCGCGTATAACGAACTCAAGCTCGCGGAGAAGGCGTCTGGACTTTTCTTGGAGGGCAGAGAAGACGATCTGTGCGGCGATATGCTTAATTTCAATCCGGGCTGGGCTCTTGAGAAGGTGGAGGAAAAAGCCGTGCGGGCTGTCCAGATTCTCCAAAGGGCGCACGTCCTGATAGGAGCAGGAGGAGATGCTCCTCAATCTCTTGCGGAAGCGGTTCGCGAGGGTTTCCTACTTCCGGCTATGCAGCGCACGGCGGACAAGAGTCGTGTGTTGCAAAGAGACATCGCTCGTATAAAAGAGGAGTGCGACAAGGCAAGATAGGAGTCTTGCAACGGAGTCCATCACGCACATGTGCATGGACTCCTTTTTTATTTGCCGCTATACTGGAGCCATGGCGCTTGATTCAGGACAAGTCCAGGAGCGGGGCGCTCCTTCTCCGGAAGAGGAGATCAAACAGCTTGAAGAAAAGCTCGCGGAGAAAAAGCGCGTGCTGGCAGGGCAGGAAGGGAGGATGCCCGAGGAGCATGAGATCAAGAAACAAGTGTTGCGCGAATACGCCCAAGAGATAGCTCCCGCAAAACCTCCGGCGATGGAGGAGTCCTTGATTCCCGGTTTTCATGCTCCGGCGCCGCCCGCCCCCGCCCCTGCCCATGTCCCCGCGCCTGCTTCCGTTCCCGCCCCAGCCCCGTCAGGGGCAGGGGGGCAAGATGATGCGCAAAAAAAGCTCCGCGAGGAAAAGCTTCGGACCCTAATTCAGGTTGCGATCGGGCATACGATTGCCTCTGCCGTGCGCAAAGCGAGCGCGGAAAGCCCGTATCTTTTAGACGAGCTGCACGACCGGCTTGCGGCGGAGTTTGACAAGTTGGTGGCGCTGAAGAAAGTGCAGCGGCTGTAGCAGGGCTGTTATTTCTTGGAGCGTTGTGTACACTTTCTTGACACGCTCGTCCGCACCACTCGGCGTCCTTGCTAGCATCGGCGGCGCTTTCGGGTCTTGCCAGGCCCGAACCAAGCAACCCTCGCCTCCCATTGTTTCAAAAGTGTAAACAACACTTCGATTTCTTACACATGAGCGATACTACTCTTCTGATCGTCTATCTTGGGCTCATCATTCCGGCGGCGATCGGGATGCTGATATTTTTGTTCCGGGCGTTGCTCTCCCGCCGGGGTCTGGTCACCCGCTCCCTGAATCTTGGCCTTCTTTCGGTGCGTTTTCTGCGCCTGCAGGGACGCGAGATGAGCGCTGCCCAAATACGCGAGAAGATAGCGCCCATGGAGCAGCTGTACGCCAACTTGGCGCTCGTGCGCGACAAATGGTGGCGGACTCTGCTCTGGGGCAGGCCTGTTTTTGCGATGGAGCTTACGGTCCCGCACGTCGGAGAGGAGATGGTGTTTTACCTGGCTGTGCCCAGGCGCTTGAGCGCTGCGGTGGAAAAAATCATTCAGGGCATTTTTCCCGATACGCAGGTGGAGCACGCCCCGGATTACAATATCTTCAATCCTGAAGGCAAAAGCACCGGCAGTTTTCTTTTGCTAAAAAATCGTTTCTATCCGATCCGCACCTATCAGAAATTGGAAGACGATCCGATGAAAGCGATCACCAATGTTTTTACGAAGCTGGCTTCAACGGGCGAGGGAGCGGCTTTGCAGATCATCGCGCGTCCGGCCCGCTCCCGCTGGAAGCGCAAACTCCGGCAGAAAGCGCGCTCACTCTTTCACGGAAAAAAGCAATCGGGAAATGTGTTGTCCGGTACGGTGGCCCCGGGCAGTTCCGGGGCCGGGCAGAAGAATGCGGGTGTCCAGCAGCCGCGGCGCCTGACGCCTCTGGAGGAAGAAACCGTGCGCGCGCTGGAAACCAAATCGGGCAAGGCGCTGTTTGAGGTCAATATCCGCCTGCTTGCCTCGGCCCTAGACGAGGTCCGGGCAAAGGCGATCTTGCAGGGCTTGGAGCTTGCGTTTGCGCAGTTCACGGATCCCTCGCTTAATGGGTTCGTCGTGCGGCGCGTGAAGCCCTGGTCGTGGCGGGATCTTATATTCAATTTTTCGTTCCGCAATTTTGACGAGCGGCGCAAAATCATTTTGAGCACCGAGGAGCTGACCTCTTTATTTCATTTCCCGAATATTACGCTGGAAACACCCAAGGTGAGCATGGCCAAAGCGCGCGAAGCCGGACCCCCGGCCAATCTTGGGCAGGAGGGGTTGCTTCTGGGGTACAACGCCTTTCGCGGGCAGGAGACCGTTATCCGGATGCTGGACGAGGACCGGCGCAGACACCTCTACATCATCGGCCAGACCGGCACCGGCAAGACCGTATTTTTGGAAAATATGGCCGTGCAGGACATTCAAAATGGCAAGGGAGTCTGCTTCATTGATCCGCATGGCGATACCGTGGAGCGGATGCTGGGCATGGTGCCGCGACAGCGCAGCCAGGACGTGATTTATTTCAACCCGGGCGACATCGAGCGGCCCATGGGGCTCAACATGCTGGAATACGATCCGGCGTTCCCGGAGCAGAAGACGTTTATTGTCAACGAACTCCTCGGGATTTTCAACAAGCTCTACAATATGTCCCTTGCCGGCGGGCCGATTTTTGAGCAGTATTTCCGCAACGCCACGATGCTCGTCATGGACGATCCGGCAAGCGGCAATACGATTCTGGAAATCTCGCGGGTGCTGGCGGACAAGTCATTTCGGGATCTGAAGCTCTCCCGTAGCTCAAACATTGTCGTGAAAAACTTCTGGACCCAGATTGCCGAGAAAGCCGGAGGCGAGGCCTCTCTCAAAGACATGGTGCCCTATATCACCTCCAAAACCGACAATTTTACGGCCAACGAAATTATGCGCCCCATTGTGGCACAGGAAAAATCCGCCTTTAATTTCCGCGAAGTCATGGATAATCAGAAAATTTTGCTGGTCAATCTCTCCAAGGGTCGGCTCGGCGACCTGAACTCGTCATTTATCGGCCTCATCATCGTGGGCAAGCTCCTCATGGCGTCGCTCTCCCGCACCGACATCAGCGACGAGGCCAAACGCAAGGACTTTTATCTCTACATTGACGAGTTCCAAAACGTAACCACCGAGTCCATCGCAACCATCCTTTCCGAGGCGCGCAAGTACCGGCTGAATCTTGTCGTTGCGCACCAATTCATCGGCCAGCTCAAAGACGAGATCAAAAAAGCGGTATTCGGCAACGTGGGCTCCCTGGCCGCATTCCGCATCGGGTCCGACGACGCCGAATTCATGGCCAAGCAGTTTGCGCCGGTGTTCAACGAGCAGGATCTTCTGAATATAGACAATCGTAACTGTTACTTAAAGCTTCTCATCGGTGGCCAGACCGCGCCGCCCTTTTCCCTAAAAACGTATGCCCCGCAAAAAGGCGATATCGCAACCGCCGAGGTCATCAAGGAAATGTCGCGCACCAAATACGGTCGCCCCCGCAGCGAGGTGGAAGCGGAGATCGTCAGCCGCCATCAGCAGCCAGCGCCATAGCTGAAAGAGTATGGACAACGAATCAAATATCGCAGATAAAGAGACGCGTCAAGCGATCTTGGACGGCTTGGCCAATCTTCCCTATGCAGATGCGGTGAAACTGGAAAGAATACTCAAAGAGAGCCCCGAAGTCTCCGGGATTTTAGAGTCCCTTCTCATCAGAAAATACCAGGCCGTGCGGGCGGGTGATACGGCAACACTCAAACAGATTTTGCAGGATGAGAATAAACTTTTTGAAACTGCGATACAGGCGCTTCTTGTGAATACGGATTCTTGAATCAAAGGCATGTGGGGGAGAAAGGAACAAGAAGAATATAAGCCGCTATCGTCCGAAGACGAACAAGCGGCATCGGATGCGGAACAATCTTTGGGCGCTTTGCGTGCGGAAGTGCCTCCTTTTGTATCCTCTGAAGTGCTGGCCGATCAATCCGAATCTACAGATGCAGCATTCCAGGGATTGAAGAAGGGTGAAGAGGCTATCGCAGACCAGTCCCGATTTCTCACGAGCATCGGGGAGCGATTCAAAGACAGCCGTGCATTGAAAACAGTGCAGGCGCTTGCATTCGCATTCTCGCTTTCTACCGGTATCGTGGAGCGGGCGCACGCGGAAGTACTCACGACTCCTCCGGCAAAGACATGGGAAGAAAGCGCGGAGCGTCGGGAGCAAAGACAAGCAGAGGCGCGTAAAGAAATGCGCAGGGTCTTTCGCGCGGAAGTGGCGCGCTATAAAGGCATAACCGGGGAGGCGGCGCTCGCGCGGGAGATTCTCCCCGATATCCAGAATGATAAAGGCGGGATATATTCTACGTTGGAAATGCTGGTCCGTGAGGAGATGCCGAAAGCATTACAGAATCCGGAGCAATGCGGGGAAAATACCTTGCAACACGCTATGGAAAGCCAGCGGACCGCATGCGATTTGGCCGTACATCACGGACAGGAGCTGCGCGGGACTACTTTTCCCGTGGTTCTTGAAGCAAATCCTTTGAGACACTTGGAGGAAAAGAATTTTTCCCGCATCGCTATAGCAGACGAGTTGCAACCGCCGGACGCGCGGACAAAGCCGGTTGAGATATTACCGTTTACCGTGCAGAGCAGCAGAGACGAGGAACAAAAACAGATAGAGGTTCGTCTGACAAACTGGCTTGCGGAAAAAGACGAATCCGTACGGATTACGGTTCCCGACACGCGAGAAGGAAAATTGCAGGCAGCTGCACAGATACTGAAAACGTATGCAGAGGAGCGCCGCGCCTTTCGTGAGGCGCTCCAGAACGTCACGCCAGAAAAGCGCACCGTCATGCGGCCGGTGATCAGGCCGCTTCCCGAGAAACAAATCACGCAGGAGCAAAGGCGGATCATTGATGAGATTTTTCAGAAAGCCGATAGTATTGAAATTCAAATATATCCAAAGAGCCGTATGGGTGCCGCAGAGCTTTATGCGCGAGGGACCGCGAAGGTGGCCATTGACAAGAATTTTTTCATGCGGAACGGATATCCTGTTTTGGCCGTAGATTCACAGGTGCCCAACATTTTTATCCGCATGAAAAAAGAATTTTTCAAACACGGAGGGAAACTTCATATGTCCTCTGTGCAAGATGCGTACCATAACCTCGTTCAATACGTCGTTTTCGGAGGCGAGGAAACATTGGTTATCAAGCCTCCTTTCGCTTTCTGCGAAGTCGATACCGGATGCGATGACTTGCGGGATATGGCGGCCGATCTCTCCCTGTCTGGCTTCGGCGTTTTGCAGGGGATTTTTTTTCAGGATAAGGAATCTCCCGGCGGCCATGCCCAGGATGACGAGGCAGAATTTCTGGCGAGCTTGATCAATAGCTTGTTCCACAGCAGATGGGAGGACAAAATTATATCCATGTCAAAAGAATTTGTTGCTGACTATAGGGATAGTCTCGTTGTCGTGCAGCAAATCCTTGATGATCGAGTCGCGCACGCTCAAGAGTTATCGCCCGATGCCCCGATACGGGCAAAAATACGCGATCGCATAGCTTTTATAGATCAAAAAACATAAAAGAACCGAGAGAGTGAATTTTACGATTACCAAAATCGATTATCCTTTATGTCTGAACAATATCGTATATCGCGGGAACAAGATGGAGATGGAGGGCCGGAGCGTCCGGCGTCTCTCATCGCGCCGCAGCGTCTGGAAGATATGTACAAATCCCTGAAATTTCTGGAGCCGGAAGAGGACGCGGAGGGAAGAAGCAAAAACTGGCGCGAGCTTTGGCGCGAAGTAAAGCCGTGGGAAAACGGGATTGAGCTTTCCGATAATATCAGGGAGAGCGTGCGCGATTATATAGCGAAGAGAATGCCGAAGGTGAAAGAAAGCGCATCCGCATTGCAGGATTTGCCGGATGAGGAATTGCTCAATGCGCTGACTCATAACTGGTTTGAAGAAGTGGAGGGTGTGCGGGGGGAGCGGCAGGAGGTTTTACTTGCCGTGATGGCGCATGTGGTAAAGCGTATTGAAAAACGCGCGTATGCCGATATTTTGGAGAGTGCCGACGAGGCGGCGCTTGCCAAAATCGGCCTTGATGCCGGAACCCGAGAGCTGACCGCATCTCTTTTGGACGCCTCAATAAAAACAGACCCGCTTTTTATCCGGTTTCTCGCATATTCGCAGTTGAGCGGGACACCTCCGGATGAAGCGTCCGGGACCGCATTTTTTGTGCCCGGGAGCGATACGCCCCATACTATCGCGGAGTTATTTCCCCACGAGACGCAGTTTATGGCTCGGCGTCTCCAGCAAATCGCGGAAGCCGGCGGAGCATGGACCGAAAAAGAAGGCGGGGAGATATTCCGCGAATATGTCCGGGTCCTCGGGGATTTCTACCGCGAAAAAGATCCTGCGCGAGCCATGGGGCATCATCAAAAAGCGTACGGTTTATACGAGGCGCTTATGAAAACAAATTTTCCGGTGATCCTGACATTGCCGACCGAGGGATACTATCAAGAGCCGTATTTTGATCCGGAGATGAGAATATCTCTTCTGACTCCGGATTCCGTTGCCGAAGAGGATCTTTTCAGAAAAGCGCAAGGTGCGATGGCCGATTCCCTGAATGTTTTGGGCGAGGAGCGATTTGCGGAGTTTATGCGTGCGCAGCCTTTGCATAGCGGCATTGCCATCGGTTCATACGGCGTCAATCTGTCGTTCAACGCGGTAGCGCAGGAGAAGCCCGCGATTTTGCTTTACCTGAATGAGCAGATGCGCACCTGCGACCGCAGTTTCTGGCAGTTTGTGGAGCGGATAGAAAATGCGGAGGAAGCATTTGCCGGTATGGATAGGAGTAAAAAATCAGGCATGATTGAACGGATGTCGCGTATGAATACCATGCTTCATGAATTTGCGCATGCGATATATCATGATGATGGGGCAGAATCGGCGCGCATGGGCCGCGAGCCGCTGACCGCGATAAAAGAAGTAAAAGCCGAGACCCTGTACCGGCCTCTGGTGCCCGCGGTCATAGAAAAAGGCGGACTGGATGGCACGCGCGAGCAGTGGGCCGTCGCGATACTCGCAAGCTCTCTGCAGATTTTGCACAGCGAGCCGCTCGGAGATCCGTATTATTATTCCACGGTCTATACGCTCAATGACCTTTTCGCAAAGGGTGCGGTGGTGTTTGAAAATGATCGTCTGCGGATTGAGGACGTGAACGCATTTTATGACGTGCAGCGCCGGAGCGGCGAGGAACTCCTGGGTCTCTATCGCGATACAGGCATGAGCGAGCAAAAAGCAACAGCGTGGATCCGCGAGCGGTGCGAGCCGGCGCCGCCGGTCGCAGCGCTCAAAGAATTTTTGGATAAAGAGCGGGAATAATACATAACAAGATTACGCTTATGGTCACAAAAATTGATTATCTCATCGGGGCGCTGGTCGGGTTTCTTGCCGGAATTTTTGTGATCCCGGTGGCGTTTAATCTTGGCATGCGCTCGGCTTGGGTCCTGCTTGCGATCCCGTGGGTTGTGGCATGCCTTTTTGGCGCGGGTCTCTGGGCGGCGGGCCTCATCGCGCGGCGGATGCCGTTTTTCGCGCAGTTTGCAAAATTTGTCGCCGTCGGGTTTCTCAATACGGCCATTGATTTCGGTATGCTCAATCTCATGAGCCGTATCCTGGGTGTGAGCGCCGGGCTGATCATCGGCGGGGTCAATATCCCCGGGTTTGCGGTCGCGGTTTCCAACAGCTATTTTTGGAACAAGCTCTGGGTGTTCGGGGGGGTGCAGGAAGGGAGCTTGTTTGCCGATTTCCCGAAGTTTTTTGGCGTGACGGCCATTGGTCTTATTCTTAATAGCGGCATCGTGATCGCTCTGACGACCTATGTCCATCCGGCATTCGGCGCCACGGGTGCCGCCTGGCTCAATATCGGCAAGGTCGCCGCCACCGTGATTACCCTCATTTGGAATTTCGCCGGATACAAATTTTTTGTTTTTGCGACAGGGAGGCGGCAGGACTGACAAAATGGAGCCCCACGGGCAAGCCCGTGGTATCCCCGTATTTACGGTCAAGCCTTGCGGGCTTACCCGTGGTGCGAAATCCGGCACCGAAGACCATTCATCCGGGGGTAAATCCATGGTCTTCTGGTGAGTGGATAAAAAGAACCCCGCTGATAAAAGCCGGGGCTCGATTGCGCCTATGAGAAGCTAGAGCATGTCTCAAACCCTACTCGCCGCGAAATCGCAGCATTTCGAGCGAGTGCCCCGGCGGAGTCCGAGACGTATCCATAGATACGTCAAGTGTGAGCCGTTGGGCGTTGCAGCCGAAATGCTGCGATTGCAGCAGAATAGGGGGTTTTGAGACATGCTCTAGATGAGTATCTCCTGCAAATAGGCAGCAGGGACCTTTGTGGGCACCGGGCGTCCCAGGATGGGTATTTCTACGATGACGAAGCCATGTTCCTCGCGGATTGCGAAGCCCTCAAATTCGGCGAACGGCCCGCCCGTGATCTGCACATGTTTGTTCATGAACGATAGCGGCCGTTCCGAGCGGGTCATGCGGCCATCGCCTATACCCCGGACTTGTTCGTGGAGACTTCGGATATAGTCATCCGGAATGGATCCGTCCAGGAGGCGCGCAGCAAAGATGGGCCTCTGTTTGAGCGTTTGGAGTTCATCCCAATCGCATCG